>NZ_JBFBKY010000023.1:0-57713 GCF_040702335.1 Pseudarthrobacter sp. NPDC080039
CAGACAAGGGGCGAGGGAACCTGACCGGGAGGATGCAGCGACGGTACCTGCGCCGGAATAGGACAGGAACCCAGCAGGGAGTGAATGACTCCCCGTCTCGGGTCTTACGTTCCGCCCTGGTAGACGTCGTTGCCCAAGGTGTTCACTTCGGGCTCTCCGTAGCTAGCAAGGCGGGAGAGAAGGAGTCCTCGATTCTGGTGATCAAGCTGTAGGGGCAATCCGGGGTGGCCCGGAGGGTGCGAAACGGAGAGGAAGACAATGACCCCGACCTTCCCTCCAACTGTTCCTGCCGCAACACCCGTTGAGAGACCCATGGTGTCCCCGTGTCCTTTCCGGTCTAAATCAGGCAACCCGAGGGGTGACTGCTCCGGGCGTTGTGGTTGGGCCAGTTGCCGATGTGTGCACGCGTGGGATCCGGCCAGTTGCCAGTTGCACGTGCTGCGGGGTCCGGCCAGTTGCCGATGTGGGAACGGCGGGACTGGTCTGAGGCAACGGAAAGCTGGGTGTGGTTGGACATGGCATTTCTCCTGACTGAACGTTGAGTCCGTAGGCCGAGTGGGCGTACGGCTGGTCTTATCTGCCTGTGTGACGGCAGATCTGACCTGTTCAGTCGGGGGAAGACCCCGGATCGGCGGCGGGACCGGAAGGCGGTGTCACCGCTGTGCCGGCGGCGGGGGCGCTGGCGGCGGGGGACAGCGGGTTCCAGGAGGCGGTGACATCGGCCGTGGGTGAGGCGGAGCTGCCTGAGCCGGAGGAGCCCGCCTCGCCGCGCGGCGCGGCATTATTCAGCCACCCTATGACCGGGTGTTCGTGCAGCAGCCTTCGGACCGGCGCCTGGATAGCGCTGGCCAGAGGGCGGGTTGCGGCAGTGATTAGCAGCGGGGCGAGCCTCTTGAACGGCGTACCAACTTTTTGGACCGGATGAATCGCCCCTGACGGATGGTCAGGGTCAGTCCGCCGGGCGACCTCAACTGGTGATGGCAGCACAGCGGACAGCGTCGGCGGCGTCTCCCCAACGGTAGCGACAGGAACGTCCGGGTTGGGCAGTTGTGGAGGATTGACCGCCGGAAGGGGCAGCCCCGGTAGCGGCTGGGTTATGGAAGCACCGGCGTCGTCCACGAGAGTGGAGACTAAAGGGGCCACCGTTCCGTTCACGGTAGCGGCCAGCGGTGTGGCGGTTTGAGAAACAGCGGACACTGCCGGTGTTGCGATGCGGGTCACCGGCAAGGCCACCGGCTCGATCACCCGGGTAACTGTGGAAACAGCAGGCGCGGTCGTGCCAACGACTGAGTCTGCGGCAGTTGCAACGTGCTGAGCAGCCGGGGATGACGGAGCATTGACGAGGCCAGGGTCCAGGGCGCTTTCAGAAACGGCGGCCTTGGAAGGGTCCGTTGACGCCTGCGCGCTGCCCGCACCCCACACGAGCCAGGCCAGTGCAATCAAGGCGGGGACCAGGAGGGCACGAACAGGCACGGTGCGGCAATAGCAAGGCAAGCTGCCCATTCCATTCACCCCCCGGGCAATGAGAGATCAGAATATGCCCGGAGGAAGGAGAACGTCCAGAGAATATCTGGACGCTGACTGGGCATTTCTGAGTTCCGGGGTCAGGGGAAACCGCGCCGATGCCGGGAAACAACCCTTTTGAAGGCACTCCCTGCCCGTTTTCATGGGCCGATAATGGATATTCAGCCAACCAGCCATTGGTTAGTCGTATTCGCTGTCACCGGCGGGGATGCGACGGAAGTCCCTGGAAAGATAGAGGGCCAGGGCCGCTGAATTACTCTCCTCAACGGTGACGGTTACCGTGGTGCGGCCCAGGGTATGCAGGACCTGCATGGAGTGTCGGAGGAGTTCTTCAGCCAGGCCTTGGCGGCGATGATCCGGGTGGGTGAAGAGTTCGTCGATGACCGCTTCACTGTCGCGTTCGGTAATGATGATGGCGGCCCTTATCTGGCCCCCGGGTCCGTAAGCGACGAGGGACGCTGCCTCGGCGATGCGGGTGCGGCCCTCGTCCGGGACAGCTCCGGACCGGCCCAGCTTCCGCTGCCCGGCGTACGCGTACTGGTGCAAACTCGCGAGTTGGGGAAGATCTGCCGTTTCCAGGGGCCGGACAGGGAAGCGGGCCGGCGTGGTGTCCCCGGGTCCGGTCGCCGCGATAAGGGTGATCGACGCGTTCATGGCGGTGTTACCTCTCCCGGTGCCCGAGCGGCACTGTTGAAACACAGTGTCCGGCATCCCGCTGGTATTTTTCACATATATTCTCCCGGCACCGGGGATGTGATCCGGTTGTAGTCTGCCGGTGCAGTGGGTACGACTGCACTCAGGATCGTTCCGGAAGGGTTCCACCTGCTGGCGAAGCTGTTCTGACTTATTGGACTTCGGGCAAAAGCGCTGCGAGTGACGGCCGGAATCAGCCCCTTTTCCGCCGTCTCCCCCACCTGTTCTAAAAGGCCGATAATGGACGTTTCGTTGGCCTGAGCGTGGGGGAGTGGCCCTCAGTGGCGCATCTTTGCCCGAGGAGTTCGGCTAACGCGGCTTGTAGACGTCGGAGCGATGTTCGATGCGGTGGACATACAAAATGTGGTCTTCGATGTCGAGGGTGAAGAGCACCCTGTAGTCGCCGCGCCGTGCGGTGCGGAGTCCGAGGAGTTCATTGGTGAGGGGTTTGCTCAACCGGTGGGGGTTCTCAGCCAGTGCGCCGGTGACGAATTCGACGATCGCTGCCGCGGCTTTCTCCGGCAGTCGCCGGAAACCCTTCAGTGCCGGGCTGGTGACCTCAACGTTCCATGCCGAGGGTCCGGTGGATTCTGCGCCGGTCACCGGGGCGGCAGACCGAATTCGCGGCGGAGGTCGGCGCCGCTGACGGTGTTGCCGCCGGCGATGTCACGCCGGGCCTGGTCCAGGTCTTCGCGAATGCCGGGCTGCGAGAGCCAGTGGATGGTTTCCTGAAGGGATTCCAGGTCATCGGCGGACATCAGCACCGCCGACGGGTGCCCGTGCCGGGTGATCTGGATGATCTCGTGAGTCGTGTCTGCTTCCTCCACGAGGGCGGACAGCTTGTCCTTGGCTTCGCTCAACGGTACGGTTCTCATGGTGCAATTATAGCCTGATATCAGGCCATTACATGGCCTAACTTTTAGCCGATAATGGATCTTATGTCAAGTTGTACTCTGCGTATTGCATCAGATGAATCAATTTCGCCCCAATGCACTGGAGCCTCAAGGAAGTGATCGGCTGCCCGGAATTCCGCGGGTTTCCGGGGGGCGTGCTAACGATTCTCGCCTTCATGGTCGCCTCCTCTGGGCAGTGAAGTCTGGGCGCGGACGTTGCTTGACGGGCATCTGACCTGCGGTTTTGCGCTGATGATGCATTTAATGAATCATTGATTCAGATATTGAATGCGTCTCGAGGCCGATTTTGGGGGGCAGTCTGTGGCAGTTGATGGGTCCGGGCGCGTGCTGCAGCTGAGTGCTGTTTCTCTGCTGCATCCGGAGGAACAGACGCTCGAGGACATGTTTACGGGCTGGCGCAACCAGCAGCTCTCCCGGAACCTTCAGTTCGACACGATTGATAAGGGCATCGGGTGTGTCCGACGGTTCGTGGACCATGTGAACGAGTTCCCCTGGAACTGGTCTCCTGAGCATGTCGAGGAGTATTTCGGGGATCTGCGCTCGATCCGTCAGCTCAAGCACTCCACCATCCGTGGTTACCAGTCCACCCTTCGCCGTTTTTCGTCTTACGTGTCGAACCCGGACTATGGCTGGGACACGGTCTGTGAGCAGCGCTTCGGGACGCACCCGTCCCAGGTCTTCTTTGACTGGAACACCGCTTCGCACTCCGAGGAGTACGAAGGGCGCCCTGCCAAGCGGCCCTTCACCAAGGCCGAACTGCAGAGGCTCTTCGACCACGCCGACGACCAGGTCGAACTAATCGCAGCCTCGGGCAAAAAGGGCTGGAAGGCGGCCTACCGGGACGCCGTCATGCTGAAAGTGACCTACTCGTACGGGCTGAGGTTCAACGAGCTCCGGCACCTGCAAACCGTTGATTTCGCGACCAACCCGCAGGCGCGCAGGTTCGGGAAAGTCGGTGTCTGCAAGGTCCGCTTTGGCAAGTCACGCAAGGGCTCCCCCTATAAACCCCGCAGCGTCCTGACGGTCTTCGATTGGACCGCCGGTGTCATCGAGGACTGGCTCGCCAACGGGCGCGGCACGCTAGAAACCCTGGACCTGTTCCCCAGTGAACGCGGCGGCCTGATCTGTGAATCGACCCTGCTGCGCCGCCTCCGGCGTTATCTCGCCGAGCTGGGAATGCCGATGGATGGCCTGGACCTGCACTCGCTGCGCCGTTCTTACGCAACGCACCTGCTGGAGGACGGATGGGATCCTAGATTCGTGCAATTTATCTGGGGTCGGAATTGCTGTGTCTTTGACGTGCAGCACGTGACCCGTAACCGTGCAATTCCGCGTGATGGAGATGGTTATCTGAAGCTGTCCGTCACACGGGATCCCGGGAGGGTTCATGCAGGTTCAACGAGTTTTGGTGTCCGGTTCGCCGCTTGAGTCGTGGACTGTGCTTGATGACCATGGTGTCATCGAGCCGGTGGAGCGGTTCCTGGCTTACCTGACCGACGTCGAACGGTCGCCCAACACGCTCAAAGCGTATGCGCATGATCTCAAGGACTGGTTCGTCTTTCTCCGTCACCGCGGCATTGATTGGCGTCAGGTGGGGCTGGAGAACGTCGGCGAGTTCGTCGCCTGGCTGCGTCTCCCGCCGGCTGGGCGCGCCGCTGGTGTGACGTTGCTGCCCTCGGCCGCTCATCATTGCGGGCCAAGCACAGTGAACCGCAAGCTGGCAGCGGTTGGCGGTTTATACGTCTTCCACTCCCGGCATGGGGTCCCGCTGGGCGATCTTGTGACCGAGTTCGAAACGGTCCGGCATAGGAGAACGGGATGGAGACCATTCCTTGCCCACCTTGCCGGGGACAGGCCGCAGCGCCGCCGGACCGTGAAGCTGCGTGAGCCGAAGAGATTGCCCACGGTCCTGCCTGCCGTGAAGGCGCAGGCTGTGCTGGATGCGTGCACGCGGCTGCGGGACCGGTTTTTGTTCGTCCTGCTCTGGGAGTCGGGAATCCGTATCGGCGAAGCACTCGGACTGCGGCATGAGGACATTGCAGTCGCCGAGGGCGAGCTGACAATCCGCCGGCGGGTGAACGCCAACCGGGCCCGGGCGAAGTCCGTCTCGCCGCGCACGATACCGATCGGCGCGGATGTCGTGCGGCTCTACGGCGATTACCTTCATGAGGAATACGGCGATCTGGACAGCGATTATGTGTTCGTGAATCTGTGGGCCGGCACCCACGGCCGGCCGATGAGCTACGCGGGAGTCTATGACCTCGTGCAACGACTGCGCCGAAATACAGGGGTGGATTTTGACCCGCACTGGTTCCGCCACACCTATGCCACCCGCTTGCTGCGGGCCGGGACGCCCGTCGAGGTGATCAGCAGCCTGCTTGGCCACGCATCGGTAGCGACCACCATCGACGTCTACGGCCACCTCAGTGTCGAGGACGCCCGCCGGGCTCTCGAGAAGGCAGGGCTGCTGACCGGAAAAGAGGTCACCTGGTGAGCTCCCCCGCGTTGAACCAATACGAGGATGGTCGCGGTCTGTTGGCTAAGCTGATGGCCACGGTCCGGCCCGAGTTCAGGCCCGGAATCGTGATTCCAGCCCCTGGTGCTCTCGTCTTCACCACCGAGCCCTGCCGGATCGACGAGTGCCAAAGGCAACGCACGGTGAAAGGGTTCTGCAAAAGCCACTACAAGCGCTGGCTTGACCAAGGACGCCCGGAACTGGAGTCATTCCTTGCCAACCCGGGCCCGTTGCCCGTAGGCGACGGCCCGTTGGCGGCATGCACCGTCACGTGGTGCCGCTTCGGTTCGGCCAGACGCGGCCTCTGCGTCCGCCATCACGGGTTCTTCGGCCGCTCGGGCGAGACCGACATGACCAGATGGCTCGCTACCCTCTCCCCCGAGCCGGCCACCGAACGGCCCGAATGCCGGCTCGCGTTCTGTGACCTCTGGGCACAAGGCAACTCGCCGTTGTGTCTGAACCACAAGTCCCGCTGGCACGCGCTCGGCGCACCGGACATCGACGAATTCGTCACCCGGTGCGAAAGCACCGGCCGGGACCGGTTCGATTTCCGGAGCCTGCACGACCGGCCCCAGCTGCGCCTCGAGCTCCAGCACGCCCTGCAATGCCGCCACGACGAACGCCGGGCCAGTACCCGCGCCTCCGTCGTAACGCCTGTGATCCGGCTCGTCTCCGACAGCGGTGTCACCTCGCTGCTGGACTGGAATCTTGACCAGTGGGCAGCGTTCTATGGAGCCGGCCGCGCAGGCCGCAGCCACCGCCACAACGGGCAACTCGCGTTCCTGCGCTTTGCCTACACCCGGCTCGAAGACCTCGCCGCCGGCACCGGCTGGGAATCCGAGTTCACCCGCGACGCCTGGGCCCTGCACCGGCTCGGCTATACCGACACCCGCGGCACCCTCCGCTTCGACAAGATCCCGCAACCGTGGCTGCGCGCCCTGGCAAAGCGCTTCATCCGCTGGCGGTTGACCAGCGGCCGGGAAATCATCCAAGCCCGCGTCGACATCCTGGCCCTGAACCGGTTCGCCGCGTTCCTCGCGCACGCCATCGCCGGCTCCGACGGTCCAGGCTGCATCGATCGCGGCATTCTGGAACGCTTCCTCGCCGAGCTCGCCCGGGACAAAAGGGCAGTGACCTCCCGTGGCCGGGACGTCAGCTCCCTGAACGCCTTCTTCGCCTCGATCCGCCGCCATGGGTGGGCTGAGGACCTGCCGGCATCGGCAAACTTCTACCCTGAAGACTTCCCGAGACCGGCCAAGCGACTACCCAGGGCCCTGGCCGACCACATCATGGCGCAACTGGACCAGCCCGAGAACCTCGGTAAATGGGCAAGCCCCGACAGTCGGCTTCTCACCCTGATCCTGATGCGCTGCGGTCTGCGCGTCGGGGACGCTTGCAACCTGGTATCCGACTGCGTGGTCCGTGACGGTGACGGCGCCCCCTACCTGCGGTATCTGAACCGGAAGATGAAACGCGAAGCCCTCGTCCCTCTCGACGAGGAAGTCCATACCGCCATCCTCCACCAGCAACAACACGTCCGCGAACGGTTCCCCGAAGGCAGCAACTGGCTATTCCCGGCCCCGAAGATGAACCCCGACGGAGCAAAACCGCTCACCACCCACTCCTACCGAGGACAGCTCGAAGACTGGCTGGAACGCTGCGACATCCGCGACGAACACGGCCAAGAGGTGCGCCTGACCCCGCATCAGTGGCGCCATACCTTCGGGACAACACTGATCAACCGCGACGTCCCGCAGGAAGTAGTCCGGGTCCTTCTGGACCACACCTCGGCCGAGATGACCGCCCACTACGCCCGGCTGCACGACACGACCGTGCGCCGTCACTGGGAGAAAGCCCGCAAGGTCAACGTCAACGGCGACACCATCACCGTTGACCCGCAAGGTCCCCTCGCCGAAGCCAGTTGGGCAAAGCAACGCCTCGGCCGCGCGACGCAGAGCCTGCCGAACGGGTTCTGCGGGCTGCCGGTCCAGAAGTCCTGCCCGCACGCCAACGCGTGCCTGACCTGTCCCATGTTTGTCACCACCGCCGAGTTCCTCCCCCAGCACCGCGAGCAGCGCCGCCAGACCGTCCGGATCCTCTCCGCGGCCGAGGCCCGCGGGCAGACCCGGCTCATCGAGATGAACCAGGCAGTACTGCACAACCTGGACCGCATCATCGACTCCCTCGACGACACCGCACCAGCCGAGGCGACCGGATGAACCGCCCTGACAACAGCCGGCACCTGATCAAAGCCGCACAGCAGCGCGCGGCGCTCACCCGGTCCAAAGCCGTCCAGGCGCTGCGCACCCTGCACGCGGACGGCCACCCGGTCACCTTCGACGCCGTCGCCAAATACGCCGGCGTCTCCCGCTCCTGGCTTTACACCCAGCCCGACCTCCGCGCCGAAATCGAACGCCTCCGTCAAAACCGGGCCGCGCCGGAGCCCACACTGGACTACCGGTCACAGCGGGCAAGCGAGGCTTCGCTACGGCAACGACTCGAAGCCGCCAACGACCGAATCAGACGACTCAACGACGAGAATCAACGCCTGCGCCAGCAACTCGCACACGCCCTCGGACAACGCCGCCAAAGTCCATGACCCGCTGCCGCAAGCATCCCGAATCAATAACAGTCCCACGAGAATGAAAGGACACCCAATGCCACCGTCATGCACGTCCCGGACACGACCATCAACACAAAACCGCAGTTCAGAGGCACATCAGCCTCACGGGCTCAAGATATTGCAATATCAAATGGGCCATGAACATGCCTCCACCACCGGGATCTACCAGTTCGTCAGCGACGACTTCCGGAACTCCACCCTGCGGGCTGCCCTGGACCGCACCATGGACGAAGTCCTGGGCGTGCAGATGAGAGGCCAGTGGTGAGACGCGAAGTCGAATACAAATGGCGCCTCTCCGAGCTCATGGCAGCAAGGGGTCTCCACAACACCACCGACCTCATCCCCCTGCTGGCCGAGCGCGGCATCACCCTATCCCGGCCCCAGGTCTACCGGCTCGTCAACCAGAAACCCGAACGTGTCGCGCTGCAGGTCATCGCCGCGATCTGTGACATCTTTTCCTGCGGACCCGAGGACCTCATCACCGTCACAGCAGCCGACGCCCGCGCGCGGAAAACCGGAACCAGCGCCCCCAACGTCGTTGACCTGAACCGCACCGTCCGCCCACGCCGGGCACGCATCATCGACGATGCCAACTAACAAGCCCAACGGCCTCAGCCCCCGAAACACCAACCTCGGCCGGCCACGCACCACCGGGACCGCCACCTGCGCACGCTGCGGCCGCAACGCCGGCCGAACGCGGGCAACCTGGCCCGAAGGAAGAATCTGCGGCCCCTGCTTCACCACCGCCACGCGCACCCACGGGACCTGCCCGGACTGCGGTCAACAGCGACTGCTTCCCGGGCCGCCCGCCGCCGGTGGGCCTCGCTGCGGACCCTGCGCCGGTATCCTCCACGACTTCCACTGCACCCGTTGCAATGCCGAAGGTGAGTTCTACCGGCGCGGGATCTGCGCCCGCTGCGCCCTCCGGGATGACCTCACCGAGCTACTGCCCCCAGACCCCGCCGCTCCTGAAACCGCTGGCAAAATCTTCGACATCCTCTGCAAGGCGGACCGGCCCGAAAGCATCATCACGTGGAAACGCTCCCCCAAAGTCCAAGCCCTCCTGACCTCGCTGTCATGCGGGGAGACTCCTTTGACGCACGAAGGACTCGACGCCGCGGCTGAATCAGCGAAACGCGAAGCCAATCACCTGCGGGCCCTGTTGATCCATCACGGCCTCCTCCCCTACCAGGATCCGTATCTGGCCCGATTCGAGACCTGGATAGACGACAAACTCCGCGACTTACCCGAGGAAATCGCCAAACCCGTCTCGCAGTTCGCCACCTGGCACCACCTCCGCCGCATCCGGTCCATCACAACACCGGAGAAGAGCGCCCAGGCACCGGTGCACTCCGCCAAACAAGAGATCACCGAAACCATCAAGTTCCTGGACTGGCTCTGGGAAACCCACCAACGGACCGCAGCGACCTGCACCCAGCAAGACATCGAGACCTGGCTTGCCACCGGCCCTACAACCAGAAAAGCCATCCGCACCTTCATCGTCTTCATCAAGAACACCGGAACAAACCACCGCGTGGACATGGGCCACTACACCGCCAAAACCCGCCCCGCGATCACCCAGGACCAGCGCGTGGCCTGGCTGCGGGAACTGCTCACCGGCACCAGCGAATCCCTGCCCTACCGAATCGCAGGCATCCTGCTGCTTCTCTACGCCCAACCGCTCGTGCGAGTAGCCAGACTCCGGACCGATGCCATCGAAACCAACGAAATCAACGGCAACATGCGGATCACCTTCGGCGCCCATCCAGTGCCCGTTCCAGAACCCTTCGCGGAGCTACTACAAGAGCACCTTGTGAGCCGTCCGAACCTCAGAACCGCAGCAGGCACTCAAAGCTCATGGCTCTTCCCGGGAACCCGAGCCGGCCAACCCCTGCACCCAAACGGGATCATGGACAGGCTCCGAAGCCTCGGCATCGACCTGCGCGGCGCACGAAACACCGCCCTCGACGAACACCTCTTAGCCTCACCGCCGCCAATCGTCGCCGACGCACTCGGCTACAGCCACCAAATCGCGTTCATCCATGCGGACAACGCCGGGGACGCCTGGTCCCGGTACGTCAATCTCCGCACCAAACCATGACCAAGTGGGTGTTTTGGCTTCCCTCGTCACCCCTGACGCCGGGGCCTGATCAAGGAATACGCCCGGACTCAATCCGCAGGGATGCCAGTAAAGTTGCTACAAGTCCCCTACTTGTCAACCATGGTTGCCAGACCTCGTACTGTCACTGTACCAACGGGTGACTGATGAAGGGAAGCACGGTGGGCTGGTTTACCGAGGGCAGCGAGCATGAAGGCTACGTCGTGTGCGTCTTCGCGGACGGCATGTACGGCTCGGGCGGCAGGTATATGGAGATAAACCTGATGACGCCGGACGGTCGGACGGTCGGGCATGAGGATGATCCGGCCCGCGAGGCGTGGCGCCCGCCGTCCCAGGTGGTCGGCTGGAGGGTCGCCTGCAGCTGTGTTCCGTTCCGCGAGCACGCCATCCTGGATCCGTTGTGGACACGGGTCTGGGATCCGGCAGACGAGGATCTGGCGGCGGGGCGCGTCTACGCTGGATCGCCGGCCAGCGCCGATGCTGCTGACCTAGGTGATCGGGAGGATCTGGAGCCGCTGTTCCTTGATGTGTGGCACCGGCATGTCGCCCCGGAGCTGTCGCTGCACAGGATCCGCACCTTGGGTGGAAGCCTTAAGGAGCTGGAGGCCCAGCTCGATGAAGCCGTGGCTACCGCAAGGGCAGAGGGCGTCTCTTGGGAGAAGATCGGCAGGGCCTTCGGGATCAGCCGGCAGGGTGCCCAGAAGCGCTGGGAGGCCGTGGCCGGTGATAAGCGAAGGCCAGCGTAGGGCGCTTGGAGCTACGCAGGGCCGCTGGTGACCGGCGTGTTTCGTCCCCCTCCCGCCCGCTCAGGAAAGGTTGTGGATCGCGCCCGCCCAGCGGGGACCGGAAACGGCCCGGCGGACCGCCCTGGCACGTCCGTGGAAGTCGATCTTTGGCATCCGCAGGGAATCCTCGGCCTGGCCACCCGTGTCACTCCATGCCGGTGGCACTGCGGCATTTGGGGACGTTGTGCATTAGTCGGTGATCAGTCCCATGCCGGCGTACTCGCGCACGGCGGCGATGCCGGCAACAGCACCGGACTTGGTATTGAAGGGCTTGGACACGGCCATGATCGTTCCGTCGGGTGCTGTCAGCCGGAACCTATACGCAGATTCCGCGTCGACAAAGAGTTCGAACATTCCTGCCATTGCGATCCTTTCGATCTGCGGGATCTTGGCTGCATCCTTGCTGCCGGACAGGTACGAGGCATCGTCGCCTTTCGTTTCCCTGGTTCCCGCCATCCAAATTTCCGTGAAATTCAGCATGCTCCTCGAGTGTTCCGCAGGGACAGGCGCCGGCGCAAGCCTTCAACCGGGGTTCAGCGTGAAGTGATCCCCCACCCTCGGTCCCACTCCCGGCCTGCTCCTCCGCAGCTGCCTCGAAGCGGCGCCCTGATGCCACCTCAACGCTTGCGACTATCTTCTATTGCATTCATGTTGCTTTTGAGTTGGCAGGGGTGCCACTATGGATGCATGGAAGCAACAACCAGGCATGACATCCACCTGGGTACCACCAGGATGAACATTCACGACCTTGTGCGCGAGTTGAATGAAAACCTGGGAACGACCGTCGTCCAGACGATGGCCGGCGTCAAGGACAGGACGTCCCCGTTCCGATGGGCGAAACCGGACGGGCCGGAACCGCGGCCGGAGGTCGAATCACGGCTGCGGCTGGGCCATCGGGTGTGGAAGACCCTGGAACTTGCCGAAGGAAAGCACGTCGCCCTTGCCTGGCTCATGGGTGCAAACCCGCGGCTGGACGAGGAACTTCCCGTCCTCTACATCCAGCACCTGCGGTCCCGTGAGGTTTTGGGAGCAGCCGAAGCATTCGTGAATGACACCTTCGCCGCATGATCGCAGCGGTCAAGGGGCGAAGGTGCGCCTCGACAGGGCTGCGCCTTGTTCCGGCTGCGGGCGAGATCGCCTTCCGGGTCGCAAAGGACCGCTACGGCGCGCTGTCCGTGAGGAAAAATTCCCTCGTTGGCCCGATGCCCATCGGGTCCGGTGCCGCCAGTGACCCCCGCGGCAGGTACGACAGCATAGGATCAACGGTCTACCTTGCCGATTCGCGTCAGTGCGCCTACGCCGAGGTCCTGCTCGGCTTCCGGCAGCAGCGGGCCGCCGTGGCAAAGGCAGCCGAGTCAATCGGCTGGACAGTGGAGGACTACATCACCAGCGTCCGCGCTCAGGCCCAGGCCAACGGCGTCGATGTACCGTGGGCCATTTCAGTGGACTGGCAGATGGACCGGTCGATCTATGAAATCCGTCTTCCACGGCAAGGATGGTGGGTACAGATAGACGACCCTGACACGCTCCGCGCTCTTGAACGATTGACGCCCACGACAGCCGGAATGACAGAGCGGCTGCAACTCCTTACCTCCGGTTCCCTCAGCGGCGAAGACCGTGCGTTGACCACTCTCCTCGCCCACACTATCCGCGGCTCGACCCTGGACGACGGCTCAGAACCGCTGGGCATAAACTACCCCTCCAAAACCCTGTCAGGCCGGTGCTGGGCGTACTGGGACCGAAGGGCAGACGAAGGCCTCTCACCGGGCCGCAACGACCTGCTGCAGCTGACCTCCAAAAATGTAGGGCCCGATCCCGAATTCAGCCGCGTGGCGGCGCTCTATGACCTGCCCATCCTGGGAGCACGCACCTGAAACAGGCCTAAGCCCCGGCAGCGGGCTCGCCGCCAAGCCGAGCTCCGGCTTGTTCCAGCAGCATCGGAGAGGCAGCAGTCAGAACGTCGACATCGCGTTGAAGGGCTGCTGCCTGTACCCGCGCACAGGCGAAATGACCGGTCGCGACAAGCGGCAGGATGCTCGCGCAGCGCCCGGCAATTTTCGTTGCCCCGGCCATGGCCGAAGCGGTCTGCAAGCTCAGGACGGCGTCCATTGATGCTGCGGGCTCCTCAGCTGCCAGGGCGGCGAGGAGCCGGGACAGTCGCCCCTGCAGCAAACTCAAAAAGTCATGGAGAAATCGGAGAGCCAAGGCAGGGCCCCCAGTGTCCTCGGCAATATCCCACAGGCTTTGCAGGTCGAGAACATGGGTGTGCCCAATAATCGCCGGCCATGAAGACTCTGAAGGGGAAGCTTCAGCCCCCGCCGGTCCCAGCGCATCAGCAGCTGCGGGTCGTTCTGCACAAAGTACGTTGCCCATGGTTCTCAAGCGCATCCTCAAAAAAATATGAGCGCCCGCCAACAGAACCCCGGTGAAGGTCAGGCGCGCTCTGCATGACCTTCACGCGTGACACTCTTCCTGACAAGGATCAAGCGCGTGCTTGCCGCCAATCAAGATTCCCTCAAGAATGAACGCCACCGTGTGGGGCTCTACTGCCGATGTGCGGAAGGGAACCTTGTGATGAATCATCAGGACGCGTCGATAGGCGGGTTCAGCGGTCGCCCCGGGCATCCTGCGTGGCCGGCACCCACCCCGGACCGGGTTGTTGCCCCACCCATGGGGCCATTTCCTGGGTGGCGGCCTAAAGTGTCTAGCGGCTCATGCCCTTCTGAAGGAGTTTCTGTCCGTTGGTCCCGCGCGTCTGGCGCGCCTTCGGAGTACGCCCTAGCCCCTTGGCCACCGCCGCATTGGGTGGCGTGCCCTGGTCCTGGTCTGCGCTGAGTCGTGCCTGCACTGCTTCGCGGTCGGCGACACCTTCCAAGCTGGCCGCAAGCTCCTGACGACGTTCGGCTGAGTCATATTTCATGCCGGCTTCGTCGGTCAACGCCTCGGGCCGCTGGTTCTCTTCGGTCACGTCCTGTTCACGGTCGCTGTCTTCCCGGTCGGCCTGGGCCAGCAGCTGCACAGCCTGGGCGTCCTCCTCACGGCCGGTACGGCGTTCCTGTTCTGCCTGTTCTCGGTCCCGTTCGGCTCTAGCCAGTGCCTCCGCAACCGACACTTCGTTGGCGCCGAGGTTGTCCACGTCCAAGCCGTAGCGGCGCCGGACCTGGTCGCGGATTGCCTCGGCGGCGTCGCGAGCTGCCGGGTCGTGGTCCTTCCATGCGGTGGCCGTTTCGTGCACCCGTTCGATGTCTCGGCCGGTGGCGGTGTCCCACCAGCGGGTGTCCATGACCGGAGCGAGCTGCGCGCGGGCGGCAGCACGTTCTGCGTCGTACCGGGCCTGCAGTTCCCGGGCTTGTTGTTCTTCGGCTGCCTGGGTGCGGCGCAGCTCCTGCTCTCGTGTCCTGGCGAGCTGCTCTCCGAGCCGTCCGGCGATGGTCAGTCCGATGCGGGTCATTCCTTCGATGGCTTCCTCGATGCCGTCAGATTCACTCATGGTTCCCTACCCTCCTGGTCTTATCTCTCAATGTCCGGGTGGGTGGTCCCGGCCCGGGTGGTCGCGTGCGTTCGTGCCGGCTCGTACTTCGATGGGAGCACCGAACCGGCCGGTCGTCCTTGGGTCTGGCCGGCGATGCTCGTCCGGACAGCTTCGGCCGCTTCACGATCTACAGCCGGCGTCGGGGCGGGAGCGCTGGGCAGCGCGGCAGCGACCTGGCTCAATTGGTGCCTGACCATGTGGCTGATCTGCCGTGCCCGGCGAAGATCGTTTGAGGCCTTGTGCATGTCGTGGACGGCCTTGGCGACGTTGAGCAGCTGCCGCAGCATGATCGCCTGGGCAGCGGTTCCCGCCCCGCCCATCGTGGCCGCCATGAGCATCAGCGAGGCTCCCCGGGCCGATGGTCCGGCGCTGCGGATCGGCCTGACCGGGTAGCGGCGCAGCTGCGCCGTCTTGGCCAGTTCATCGGCTGCCGCTGCCAGGGGCCCGGGCGCTGGTTCCGTGGCTGTCGACCAGGCAGCAAACGCCCCCGACGTTTCGCGGGCTACGTGCGCCCAGGTGGCGTGGTCATCCAGCGGAACGGAGCGCAGGTTTTCGCGCAGCCGCGCGACTTCGTCGCTGTACTGCTCCCACAGTTGCGGGTCCGGTTCGTAAGCTTCACGGCCGATCGTGACAGGGCGCCGTCCGCGGGCTGCTGCCTGCCATTCGGCGACGGCTTCGGTCGCCCCTTGCGGGGTGTCCTGCCACTCAGAGCGGAGCTTGGGCAGCGCGAGGTCTTTGGCGAGGTGGCCGCCGCCGAACCAGACCGGCCGGCCACCTCTTGCTGGGCGTTCGGCCACGCTGTAGCCGACCACGACATCGTCGCGTCCGGACCCGTACCGTGGCCGGACCAAGGCACCGGTACGGCGGAGACGGCGGACGAATTCTGCCTCATCCTGGGCCGCGGTCGCGCAGGCACGGACCTTGCGTTCCAGGGACCGGCGTTCCGGTTCGGGTGCACCGCGCCGTGCGGATGCTTCGCGCTCACCGGGACGCAGACCGCGAGTGGAATGCGTGGGTGAGAGTTCCTCCAGACCGTACTTTTTCTCCAGCTCGCGGGCCACTTGTTGCGCGCGCGGGAAGTCCCGCCAGCTGCTCCACTTGGTGCCGTCCTCGCGGACCATGGACGCGGCAATATGGATGTGGTCATTCCCGGCTTTGCTGTGGCCGTGACGGATCGCGACCCATTGTGCCGGTGCACGGCCGCTGGCTTCGGTGAACCCCATTTCGTCCATGAAGTCCTGGGCGATGGCCGCCCAATTCTCGTCAGTGAGGTCGCCTTCCTCCGCACGCAGTGACAGGGAGCAGTGCCAGACGTGTCCGCCAGGAATCTCGACACCCAGGACGCTACGGGCGCGGTCAAGTTCCTTGGCAATGGCCCCGGCGGCGTCAGCCTTCAGTTCGTCATCGTTGTGCCACGCCATGATCGATGGTGAACCCGCGACCAGGTGCGGATCGGTGTGCTCGTTCGCCCTCCCGGGACCGGCAAGGTATGCGATCAACCCATGCATGCGGGTGCCCTTGGTGATGTTGGGAATCATCAGCGCACCAAAGAATCCAGCAGCGAATTGATCCGGTCAGCGACAGCCCGGACACGGGTCAACACGGTGCGGGCAGCTTCCGGGAACTCGTCCATGGCGTTGGCGTGACGGGCCAGCTGATTGACGTTGTTCGACAGGGCTGCAAGGTATCGGCGTGCGGCAATGAATTCCACCGCCATCGCCCGGCGTTCAGCCAACGACTCGGAGTTCTCCGCGTACAACGCAGCGCTGACCAGGATCTCCGACGGGCTGCGCCCCGTTCGTTCCTCCAGGACCTTCAACTGAGCCCGCTCGAACTCCGACATCGACACGCGTACGTACTGAGTAGCCCCGTCAATGTTCGCACGGCGCCGACGGGCGAACCGGCGGAAAGACTTCGGCTCTTCGCTCATCCCGTGCCCCTCCCCCACATGCCCAGCGCAGCGCCCCGGAATTTCCGGGCCGACACCCTCAGTGTCGCCGATCAACGCGCGCAGGCCGTGGATCGACACGCGGGTTATGGCACATAACCACCTAGCTTGCTCCGTCCGGTTGGTTTTGATGTTTTTTCGCCCCGTGTGCGGGGCTTCTGAAAACCCTGCCTCCGACTGCAGCGGCGGCAGGTAGGGTTTGGGTATGGATGTCAACGACATCGCCGCAAAAGCCGCCGCCAAGATCGACCCCGCCCGGAACGCCAAAGTAAACGCCGTGAAGAGGGCAGCTGCCAGCGGTGTCGAGGTTCAGGAAGCTGCTCAGCTTCTCGCCACAGCAGAACAGAAATACGCCAAGGACTACCAGGCCGCCCTGCGCACAGACTGGTCCGAATCCGACTTGCGGGGCTTCGGTCTCGATGCTCCGACCAAGAAGGCCAGCGGCCGCCCACGCGGCCGGAAGGCCGCCCAGGAGCCGGCTCCTGTGACCGGCGGTTCGGAGTAGTAACCCCTCGCCCACGGTAATGATGGTAAAGGTCCTGAACCGGCGTGGCTCGTCGCCCACTTGACGCGCGTGAACGCTGTCCTTCTCATGATTTGTCCACCGGTTCAGGACCAGCACCGAGCTCGTTGAGTCAGGCGGACAAGTCAGGAGCCTGAATCGCTGTAGTCCCATTACCGTGCTGTCTGCCGGCCTGGCCAACGTGCAACACCCAAGGACCAGAAAGAACAGGGCCGTCGCCATATTGGCCGAGGAAAAACCCCAAATCATTGTCGGCGTCGATACCCACGCCGACACCCATCACGTGGCCGTCGTCACCGAATACGGCAAACCCATCGCTGATCAAAAGTTCGCAGCAACAGCCACCGGCTACACCAAACTGATCCACTTCATCACCAGCCACGGCACGGTCGGCGCTGTGGGGGTGGAAGGGACAGGTTCCTACGGGGCCGAACTGTCCCGCGTGTTAACCAAGGAGAAGCTGAAGGTCTTCGAGGTAAACCGGCCAAACCGTCAACAGCGCAGAATCCGGGGAAAATCAGACCCATTCGACGCCTACCAGGCAGCCCAATCAGTACTCGCCGAACGAGGCATCTCCACCCCCAAAACCAAAGACGGACCCGTGGAATGCCTCCGCATCCTCCGGACAGCACGGACCTCGGCAATGAAGGCCCGCACCATCGCCATCAACCAAATCCGAAGCCTGCTCGTCTCCGCACCCGAAACGATACGAGCTAAGTACCGCGGCCTCCCCACATCGGCGATGGTCACCGCACTTGCCCGTTCGCGGCCCTCAGGGCACCCGGCAGAGACGGGATACATCACGGCTTTGCCGTTGAAAACTTTGGCTTTGCGATATCAATCCCTACGATCTGAAATTGCGTCTACTGATGAGCTCCTGCAGGAAATCCTCGACTCATACGCGCCGCTGCTGACCGAGCTGACGGGCGTCGGCGTTGAAGTCGCCACCCAACTCCTCGTCACCGTCGGAGACAACCCCGAACGGATCAACAACGAAGCACAATTCGCCGCCCTCACCGGCACCGCACCCGTGCCCGCATCATCAGGGAAAACCACCCGCCACAGACTCAGCAAAGGCGGTGACCGCCAAGCCAACAGCGCCCTCCACCACGTCGTCCTCTCCCGCATGCAATCCGACCACCGAACCCAGGACTACGTCGCCAAACGGACGGCCGACGGCAAGAGCAAACGAGAAACCATGCGCTGCCTCTCTCTACGTCGCCCGCGAAATCTACCGCCAAATATTCAACCCCATCGCAGCGCCAGACATCACCGACCTCCGACCCCTCAGACAGCAGCTCGGCATCACGCTGCAGCAAGCCGGCGAACACCTCAACCAGTGGTCTTCCAACCTCTCCCGCATAGAGCGCGGGATTGCCAGAAACGACCACGTCGCCCAAACCTACCGACAGTGGCTCACTCAACAGCACCTGTCCACAACCGGGGACAATCCCCACGGGTATCCACCGCTACCACCACCGAGGGAGCTACCTCATGGCTCCCAAGAAATCCAGCCGTGGATAACCCGAATTGACCCCAGACATGGACAGCCCACTCTCACCCTGACTAGTCCCCATGAATCCCGCATGTGGGGCAGTGGCGGAGGGACCCCGACGTTGGCCTCACCGGCGCGTAATCATCGAATCCCCGAAATTACGCGCGGAGGTCCAGGTTTCTCTACAGTTGAGGTGGCAATATCGGATGAAAGGGTGGCGAATGGCATGAATGCGCCCTTCCGCTTCCCTCGCGCCGTTGCCTTTACTGCCGCCATGTTTGCCCTGGCCGCCGGAGCCCACGTGCTGGCGGGCGGTTCGCTGCCGCAGCCGGCCATCGTCGCCGGACTCGTTGCCCTGGTGCTGGCGCCGGTGATGATCCTGTCGAAGATCAGACTCAACGCGCCCGGCATGATCGGCCTCTTGAGTGTTGGGCAGTGGGTCCTCCACGAGGCTTTCAGTGTTTTGGCCGCCTCCACCGGATTCACTCCCGTCGACGGCGGCCATGTCCACACCGGTTTGCAAACGCATCCCTTAGCTGTGGCAGTAATGCCGGAGCATGCCGCAGCGCCCAGTGTCCTGATGCTCGTCCTCCACGGTGCCGCGACCCTGGCCACCGCGATGGTCCTTGCCCGCGGCGAGGCAGCCGCCTGGGCGCTTGCCGCGTGGCTGCTCCCACTGGTGCGAATCCTCACGGCCCTGGTCATACCCGACTGGCCGCGCCTCCCGGCAGCGCCCGCCACCGTGGTCCCTTCCCGCTGGCGGAACCTCCGGCTGCCTGCCCTGCGCGGCCCACCAGCCTTCCACGCCGCACTCTAGTCAGCGGCTGACCCCCTCCACACCGTGCTGAAACCCTGCCAACTGGCAGAGCAAAACACGGCTGTGTTGTTCCTTTTTTGCGCCGCCGCACGAGCGGCTCCGTGGCGCACCCCACTTTTTGGAAGGCTTGTCTTGAAAAACTCACTCCGTCGTACCCTGAAATCCCTCACCGCCGCCGCTGCTGCTGCGGGAATTATCGCCGCCGGTGCCACGGCCGCATCCGCCCACGTGACCGTAAACCCCGACGACACCGGCGCTAACGGCTACTCGCACCTGACGTTCAACGTCCCCAACGAATCCCCCACGGCCAAGACCAGCAAGCTCGAGGTCAGCCTGCCCACCGACACCCCATTCACGTCCGTCTCGGTCAAACCCGTCGAGGGATGGACCGCGCAGGTCATCACCAGTGCCCTGCCCAAGCCCGTGACTGTCTCCGGCACCACCGTTACCAAGGCGCCGACCTCCGTGGTCTGGACAGCAGACGAAGCCCACCAACTGGGTCAAAACCAGTACCAGTCCTTCTCACTGTCCGTCGGCAAGCTCCCTGCCGAGGGCACTAAAGTCACCCTGAAGGCCGCGCAGACCTACACCGACGGCAACGTGGTCAACTGGGACGAAGAAAGCGCTGAAGGCCAGCCCGAACCCAAACACCCTGCCCCGACCTTCGTCACCACGGCCGCCGACAAGGAGGCTTCCGCCACCGCATCAGCTACGCCCACTGCTGCTGCCGCGGCCCAAACCGCGCAGGTCTCCAACGACAGCGGCTCGGTATGGGGCATCGTCCTGGGAGCCGCAGGCTTCGTCCTGGGTGCAGCGGCACTGGGCCTCGTCCTGGCTGGCCGCCGCACCCGCACCACCACCAACTAAGTTCCCCTTCAGGGGCTGCGGCGGGGCTTCGGCCCTGCCGCAGCCCCTGAAAGTCACACGGATAGGACGCACATGAAAACCCAGCCCCCAGGTCCGGCAACGTGGATGGGACGTTTGCTGCTCCTTTTGACCACTGCGGCGTTCGTGATGGCATCCCCCGTGGCGGCGCAGGCCCACGATGTCCTCGTCTCCAGTACCCCGGCCAACGGCTCAACCGTGAGTACTGTCCCGACGAAGGTCGGACTGACCTTCGACCACACACCCATCGCCATCAACTCAATCGTCCGAGTCCAAGATGCCACCGGAACAGACCAGGCCGACGGGCCAGTAAGCATCGTCGACAACCGAGTCACCCAAGCCGTCAAACCAGACGCTCCCAGCGGAAAGTACACGGTGGTCTGGCGCGTGGTTTCCTCTGACGGCCACCCCATCGAAGGAACCTTCACTTTTACCGCCGGCACGGCGAACGCGGGCTCTCCCCCACCGGCAACCCCGGCTAACACCACGCCCGGCAACGGCGCCCAGACGGGCATCACGGTAGCCATCGCCGCAGGCGCTGCCCTGATCCTCGCCTTTGTCGCCCTGGCTCTGGTCGTCAGGCGACGACTCAGAAATCCTGGAACCGAAAACTAAAGCACCCCCACGCTCCGTCCGACACACACCCGAGCAACAGTGCCCCATCGCGTCCATCAAGAGCAAAACATGGATTTGACGACCATAGGAGCATCATGGGCACGGCAAAAGCTAAAACCTTCGGGCTTTTCCCGCACACATCCGGACGACGGGACCCAACGGACCGGCTGCACACAACCGCCAGGTAGTCAAATCCAAACCGGAAGCATGCTTAGGATGGGGTTATGGCGCGCCCTTCGTTGTGCCTCCCGGGTCGGTGCGTTACTCGACGATGGTGACTCCGCGCCAAAAGGCGACGTGGTCTTTGATGGCGAGTGCCCGCGGCTTGGGTGCTGAGTAGAACCAGGCCGCGTCAACGTTCTGGCGGCCGTTAACTTCCAGCGTGTGGTAGCTGGCCTCCCCTTTCCAAGGGCAGACGGAGTACATTTCGCTGTCCGTGAGGTATTGGCTCTTCACGCTTTCCCTCGGGAAGTAGTGGTTGCCTTCCACCACGACCGTGTTGTCCGATTCGGCGATGACCGTGTCATTCCAGACTGCTTTTACCATTTCGTTGTCCTTCGAGAGGTAGTTTTCCGGGGGAGGTTACAAAGTCTTGCTTCAGTGCCGTGTAGACAGGCTGCGCGGTGGAACACCGGTCACAGGGGCAGATCTGTGTTTCCCAGCTCCCGTGGTACGTTCCGGCCGCGTGGGGACAGCTGCGAAGGCGCCGAATACGGGGCAGGTCGCTTCCCGGCGGTCCTCTCTTCAGTCCCGGAGGGCACGTTCTGCTGGGCAGCTGTTTGCAGATCATCTGCCGAGGTGGTCCAGGATGGCTTGGGCTACGGCTGCGGGTGAGTCTTCGGTGGGGATGTGCTTGCCGTCGACTTCAACGAGGTCCGACCCCCGGATTTCCCTGACATAGCGGCATGCAAAGCTGATTTCTTGGAACTCGTCGTCCCGGCCCCAGACAAGCCGGGTCGGTATTTGATCCTTCTGCAGCAACGGGACCAGGTCCAAGGTGTATCGGGCGTCTGCGGCCGCTGCCATGGCCATCCACGACCGGTGGCGGGCAGGCTCGGTCCAGGGTGATAAATACTCGTTGAGTTCCTCGGGGGTGAGCGTGCGTTTCACCGCCCGCTGCGTGGATACCGCACGTGCATTCAGGAGATCCGGGGCTGTTGTGGCCGCCCGGACTTCCGGGTCGCGGAACCGTTCCACCGCAGGAACCGGCCATGAATCGAACATAACGGAGTTCATCAGCACGAGCCGGTTCACGCGCCCGCTGGTTGCCGCGATGTGCTGGGCTATTCCCCCACCGATGTCATGCCCGGCCAAATCAAAACTGTCCAGGCCGAGAGCATCGGCGGTCGCCAGAACTGTTTCGGCAAGGGACGGGACAGTGGCGTCGCTGATGTCGAGCTCTCCGCCGCTGCGCCCGAAACCGGGTAGGTCCAGGGCAATGCACCGCCGGGCGGTTCCCAGTGCGGGCAGGACCGGCAGCCACACGCGGCTCCAGAAAGTCCCGTGCAGCAACACCAGCGGCGCCGCGTGTTCATCGCCGCTGCTCAGATACGAAAGGGGCGTCCCGGCGACCTCGACTTGGTCACGCCGGACCGGGGACAGGGGTGTGTTCATCGTCTTTACTGCCTCTCCGTTCGAAAAGGTCCGTTGTGGAGTCCGGCGGGACCGGTCAATCCCTCTCGGGCCGCCGGACTCCCCTGACGCGATGTCTTAGGCGGCACCACGGGCCGGGTAGTCATGGTCCTGGGCGTAGCGGACCCCGGCGATCACTTCATCCAGGGACGGCCGGCCGAAGGGCATGGTCGCTGTGCTCGACCAGAACAGGGTCCCGTCCTCGTCCAGGATGAAGATGCCGGGTTCGTTGAACAGGTCCGGCTCGCCGTCGTTGATCGCGTGCGAGAGGTTCAGACCCCAGGATCGGGCGGCTTCCTCACTCAGGCCGTAGGCCACGGGGAGGTTGGCCAGGTGCCACTGATCCACAATCCGGGCGCTCCGGTCCTCCGTTTCCATGCTGACCGCAACGGCCCGGCCGATACCGGCTTCCTTGAGGTCCTCGATCCGCTTGTCGATCTCGGCCAGCTGTTTGCGGCAGATCGGGCAGTGGAGTCCGCGGTAGAAAACAACCAGGCTGAAACGGCCGCCGGCTCCGGTACCCAGCTTAAGATCATCGGTGGATCCCCCGCCAACCAGGGCCAGGGAGAGGTCAGGTGCTGTCTGTGTGGGAAGAAGTGTCATGGCGGAGATAACAAGACCTGGTGCCCTCTAATTCCCTCGCCCAGGTCGTGCCCGCGCATCCACCGTCCGGGGCGAAGCGTTTGGGGCCTCTCGCATCGGGGCGTTGGGCAGCATGTTTGACCGGACCCCGTGTTGGGCGAAGACTGGCCGGATGGCACGTCAGACGTGCTTGGAGATCAACAAGTAATCTGCCGTTCCCGCGGCGCTTCCACGCCCGGAATCATCCGGTGCACCGTGGTGGATTCGGACACGACAGGGGAAGCGTCCTGCGAGGCCCGGCAGCTGACACTCGGTCTTCGTCTTTCACCCGAACACTTCTGCTGGTACCCCGGGTACCGGGGCCGCAACAACCATAAGGAGCAAAACCACCGATGATGACTATCGGAGCCGCTGCTGCTGCAGCCCATGTGACCGCGAAGGCCGTTCGACTTTGGGAGGCGAAGGGATTGTTGCCCGCCACCGGACGAACTCAAGCGGGTTACCGCAGCTACTCTGCCGCGGACGTGGAGGTCCTGGGCTTCATTCGCCAGGCAAAGGCGCTGGACCTCACCCTTACCGAAATTAAAGAGATCCTGGATCTTCAGCGGCACGGAGCGGTCCCCTGCTCCCGCGTCACCGAACTGCTGGACGCGCATATCGAAACCCTCGACCGCACGCTGCACGACCTTTCACGTCTGCGCCAGAGCCTCGACAAGGCGCGTATCTCTGCCCGAGACAGCCAACGCAGCGGCGAAGAGGCCATTATTTGCCACATCATCGAAGGCGCCGACTGACACAGTCAGCACGCACTGGCGGGCCGTTGTGAACTCTCCCCCCGCCAAATCCGGCCCGCCTTGACCTTGACCCCAGGGCAAGGTTTTAGTGTGGTTCGACATGGTCCGCTCCGCCCCTGCTGCCTGCAGGGAAGATTGGGGCCGGCCGCGACGAACTGGGCGACGATGAAGGAGGAACGGGTATGAAAATAGTGCCGGAACCGAAGGCTGATGCCGGTGAACGCGGCGCAACCGCCGAGGCGGTACCCGGATGTGACGCCGGACCGGCGGGGCGCGCCGGTTTCGTGCTTCGGGAAGTCCGTGAGGCCGTGGCCCGGCGGCGTGTTCGAAGGAGCGCCGCAACAGGCACGGCCGCCCGTGACGGGAAAGGGAAACTTTCGTGACTTTTCTACAGATAGTCGAGCAGAGCCTTAGCGCTGGGTTTTTCATGTTCTGGGCGACGTTGTGGGCCCTGATTTTCGGATTCACGCTGTCGGGCGCGGTGCAGGCATTCGTGTCACGGAACCAGATGCAAAAGGCCATGGGTGACCACCGCGCAGGGACCGTGGTGCGGACCGGGTTCCTGGGTGCCGCCTCCTCGAGCTGCTCATATGCAGCAACGGCGCTGGCGAAATCGCTGTTCCAACGCGGCGCGGACTTCACCACCGCGATGGTCTTTATGATCGCCTCCACCAATCTCGTGGTCGAACTCGGCATTGTGCTGTGGCTGCTGATCGGCTGGCAGTTCGCCCTGGCTGAATTCGTCGGGGGCGCGATCATGATCGCCTTGTTCGTGCTTATCGCACCGCTGGTCTTCCCCGCGGCCGAACTCGAAAAAGCCAGGGAACGATTGAATGCCCGCGTTTCCGTCAACGGCAGGTCCGGTGAATCCGACGAGGCTGAACGGCACGGGGTGAGCCTGGGGCGACGGCTGCGGTCGAAGGCAGGCTGGGCCGACGCTGCCGGGTACGCCGTCTCGGACCTGAGTATGCTCCGCAGGGAACTTCTTATCGGCTACCTGGTCGCCGGGATCCTGGCCGTCGCTGTGCCGGCTTCGGCGTACACCGCGGTCTTCTTTTCCGGTCACGGGATCTGGACGGATCTGGAGAACGTGATCGTGGGCCCGTTTGTGGCGTTCATCAGTTTCGTCTGCTCTATCGGCAACGTGCCGCTGGCCGCGGCCCTGTTTAAGGGCGGCCTAAGTTTCGGCGGCACCGTCGCGTTCGTGTTCGCGGACCTGATCGCGCTGCCCCTGGTCATCATCTACGGCAAGTTTTATGGCCGGCGGATCGCCACCCGGATCTTTTTCTCGTTCTGGGCTGTGATGAGTCTTTCCGGCCTTGTCGTGGACCTGCTCTTCCGCGGCCTCGGGATCCCTGCCCCGGACCGTCCTACCGAGATCGCGCACACCTCTTTTGAGTGGAACTACACCACATGGCTGAACATCGCCGCACTTATCGTGGCCGGCATCGTGTACTGGCTGTACCGGACCCGGGAACGATTCGGTGGGATGGGAGCCTACGCCAAGGACCTCGTGTGCGGGATGCAGGTCGAACGCGCCCACGCACCCGCCACCGACGTCCACGGCGGCACCACTTATTATTTCTGCTCGGACCGGTGCCATGCAAAGTTCATTGCCGCACCGGCCAAATACATTGATCAGCCCGGCACGGAGCCGATGACCCCTTCAACTGGAAACGGCAGCGGGCAACCCGGTGGCACGGGCGGTACCGGCATGGCGGTGGATCCGGTCTGCGGGATGGACGTGAACGTCGCAGCGCCGGCCGCGAGCAGTGTCCATGACGGGGATACGTACTACTTCTGCTCCCCCGACTGCCGTGACACCTTCGTGAACAATCCGGACCCGTACACAGCTGACGCAGTCGGCAGGGACCGACCAGCCGGCCGCTCCATATGAGAGACAAAAATACACCGTGCTTCCGGAGTGATTTCCTCTGCCACGGTCTCCTGGTCCGGGGCGAACCGGGCGAGCGGGCGAAGGTCAGCCGGGTCACCGATCAACGCGATCAACTCGGCGAGGAACCAGAGTCCGGGCAGTCCGCTGCCGGCGGACAGACGCACACCGTTCGCCCTCATGCACTTGACCTTCCCCAATACGGGAAGGTGCAGACTGGGTCCAGATCAATAGGCAGGACCGCAGGACGGGCTTCGGTCCGCGACAGTGGGCCGGGTCCGTTTCGGATAATTTGGAGGTTTCATGACTGAGGCAGCGGTATTTGATTATGATCTGGCGGTGATCGGCTCCGGTGGCGGGGCTTTTGCCGCCGCGATCCGTGCCACGAACCTGGGCAAGAAAGTGCTGATGGTGGAACGGGGAACCATCGGCGGGACGTGTGTGAACACAGGCTGCGTGCCCTCCAAGGCCCTCCTAGCCGCGGCCGACGCCCGTCACGTGGCGCTGGACGCGTCAGGCCGGTTTCCCGGTATTGACATCTCCGCAGGGCCGGTGCACATGCCGGGACTGATCGAAGGGAAGCGCTCCCTGGTGGAAGGGATGCGCTCGGAGAAGTATGTGAATCTGATCGCCGATTATGGCTGGGAGATGCGCCAAGGCGAGGCCGTGTTCGCGGGGACCCCGGGGGACCCGGTTCTGGACATCGTTTCCCCCGGGGGTGACCGGAAGTCTGTCCGTGCCGCCCACTATCTTGTTGCGACCGGATCTGCCCCGTGGGTGCCGGAGGTGCCGGGCCTTCAGGAGACCGGCTATCTGACGTCGACCACGGCGATGGAGGTAGAAGAGGTCCCAGAGTCGCTGCTGGTGATCGGCGGCGGATATGTAGCTCTGGAACAGGCGCAGCTGTTCGCGCGGCTCGGCTCGAAGGTGACGATGCTGGTCAGGTCCCGGCTGGCCTCGGCGGAGGAACCGGAAGTCTCGCTGGCGCTGATGGGTGTTTTCGCCGACGAAGGAATCAAGGTGGTGCGCCGTGCCACGCTGTCCGGAGTGCGCACCGACCCTAAAACCGGCCAGGTGGTGGCGACCGCCGCGGTCGCCGGCGGGGAGGAGGAGTTCCGGGCGGCCCGGCTGCTGATGGCCACCGGACGGCGCCCCGTCACCAACGCCCTGAACCTGGAAACCGTCGGCGTGGGGACCGGGGACAGGGGCGAAATCCTCGTACACAACACCCTGGCTACCTCAAATCCGAGGATCTGGGCCGCAGGGGATGTCACCGGGCACCGCGAATTCGTCTACGTCGCCTCGGCCCACGGGGCCCTGGCAGTTGAGAACGCCTTCACTGGCGCCGGGCGTGAAGTCGACTACCGCCACCTTCCCCGGGTTGTGTTCACCAGCCCGGCGCTGGGCGCCGTCGGAATGACAGATCAACAAGCCAACGGCGACGGAATCCGCTGTGAATGTCGGGTTCTTCCGCTGGAATTCGTGCCCCGGGCGTTGGTGAACCGGGACACCCGGGGCTTCATCAAGCTCGTCGCCGATAACGAAACAGGACGAATTCTCGGCATCACGGCCGTGGGGAAAGACGCAGGAGAAATCGCCGCCGCCGGTGTCTACATCCTCGAGGCCGGCATGACCGTCGATCAGGTCGCGAATCTGTGGGCCCCGTACCTGACCATGACCGAAGGAATCAGAATCGCTGCGCAGTCCTACAGCACAGACGTATCGCGGCTCTCCTGCTGCGCCTCCTGAGACCAATCATCTCCGACCCCGGCAGTCCCGGGGTCGGAAGTATGCTTGCCGGATGATCCCCAGGCCGGCAGAGACAGCGCGGACAGCACCGCTTGAAACCAAGGTTTGATACTGCACCAAAATGACCACTACCAACCCAGTAAGGACACAGAACCATGACGACAAAGAACGTCACGGACGCCTCATTCGCTGAAGACGTCCTCCAGTCGGACAAAGCAGTTATCGTTGATTTCTGGGCCGACTGGTGCGGCCCCTGCCAGAAGGTCTCCCCCGTGCTGGACCAGATCGCCGCCGAGTACGCTGAGAAAGTGCAGGTCGTGAAGGTCAACATCGACGAAAACCCTGCCGTGGCCGCGAGCCTGGGAATCACGTCGATTCCCGCCATCTACCTTTTCAAGGACGGCGAAAACAAAGCGTCCGTTATCGGCGCGCGGCCCAAGCAGTTCCTCGAAAAGGAATTCGCCGAATACCTGCACTAAACCCGCCCCGGCCGGCCCGACACTTCCCCGGGAAGCCCATCTCCCGCCACCCGGGAGCGAGGCAGACTTTGAACGCACGGCCCGCAGCAGACTACGACAAGGAGAACCTATGACCACCCCCACCACGTCCGTCATTGTCTTTGATGTGAATGAAACCCTCTCCGACATGTCCCCCATGGGGGCGCGTTTCAGCGAGGTCGGAGCGCCCGCTGCAATGGCCAAACTCTGGTTCGCCACACTTCTCCGGGACGGCTTCGCACTGGCAGCCAGCGCAGACAACGGGTCGTTCGCCGCGATCGGGGCCAACGTACTGCGTGAGCTGCTCGGCGGGGTGGAGCTTAACCGCGATCTGGACGGGGCGGTCGATCACATCATGAATGGCATGGCCGGACTCGAACTGCATCCGGACGTCCCCGACGGAGTCAGGGCACTCTCCGCTGCCGGTTTCCGGCTGGTCACCCTCAGCAACGGCTCGGCCCAGCTCGCGGAGAAACTCTTCGGCGGCGCCGGGATCCGGGAGGAGTTCGAGGCGCTCCTCTCGGTCCAGGACGCTCCCGCCTGGAAACCGGCCCGCGCCTCCTACGACTACGCAGCCGCCGCCTGCGGGACTGAGCCGGCCGAAATGCTGCTGGTGGCCGTCCACCCGTGGGACATCCACGGCGCGGCCCGCGCCGGGATGCGCACGGCATGGCTGAACCGGACCGGGGGAAGCTACCCGGAACACTTCCAGGACCCGGACTTCACCGTGACCACCCTGACCGGGCTACCCGCGGCCCTCGCCGAGGGAGACTGACGAAGCTGTGACCGTGCCCGGCGGCGCAGCGCAGCAGACTACCCACTGCGCCACGCTGCCGCCGGGTCCACTGATTCCCCTACCCGAGGAATCCTTTGTTTTTGAGCCAGGCCGCGGCCGCGTCCCGGGGGTTCATTTTGCGGTCACCGGAGACGTCCTGGTTCAGGCTCAGCAGATCAACGGTCGTCAGGGCTTGTGAGACTTTGTTCAACACCTGCGTGCTTTTGGCGTCCAGGCGGTCTTTGAGGGCCAGCGGCAGTACCTGCTGGGCGGCGAAGTTGTTCAGCGGATCCTCCAGAGCGACGAGCTTGTTCTGAACGATCAGCGGTGAGGTGCTGAACACGTCGGCGGCCTGGATTTTGTCATCCAGCAGTGCCTTGACGGTCACGGGACCGCCGCCGTCGCTGAACGGAACGAACTCTTTGGGGACACACCCGTACGTAGTTTTGAGCCCGGGAAGACCCTGGGGCCGTTCTGTCGCTTCCGGCGGCATACCGAGTGCAATCTGATCGCAGACCTTGCCCAGATCGGCGAGGCTTTTGAGTCCGTACTTCGCCGCCGTCGCCCCGGTCACCACGATGGAGTCTTTGTCTTCGGCCTTGGCCGGTTCGAGCACCGTGAGCTCTGCAGGGAGTTTGCCGGGGAGCGCTTTCATGACGTCCTCGGCGCTTGTCGCGGTGGCCGTTTTATCCACGTAGCGCAAAAGGTTACCGCTGTAGTCGGGGACGATGTCGATGGACCTGTCCTGCAGCGCCCTGACGTAGACTTCGCGGGACCCGATCCCGGGCTTGGTCGATGCCGGGACGCCGGCGGCGTTCAGCGCCCCCGCGTAGATCTCGGCCACGGTCTGGCTCTCCGGGAAGTTAGCCGAGCCGATAACCAGGGCGCCCCCGGAACTGGCCTGGCCGGAGGGCTGTGCGTTCTTCAGCGGATCCGCGCCGGAGCCGCAGGCGGCCAGCCCGAGCGTCAGAAGGGCCCCCGCTGCGAGGGCGGCGGTCCGTGTCAGAGGATGTCCCATGTTCATAGTCCTTACTTTTAGCCCGCCAGATCCCGGGCAGGATGAGTGGAGACGTCGCTACCGTCCGGTGCCGGCGGACACCTTCAGGCCCAGTCCCTCGCGGGAACGGCCGAAGCTCTGTCAACATTAGCGGGTGCGGGGGAAACCCCGCCGTCGGTGACAACAGCACGGGCGGACACAGGGATAAAGAGCCTGACGTGATCACCGACGCCAAGGACCCGGCCCCAGGGCGCCTCAGCCTGAAGTGTGATGCCGGAGGCGTTCAGCGTGACTAGCCGGCGGGGCCCCAGCACCCGGATGCCCGTCACGGTGGCGGTCACGTCGTGCCCTCCGGGGCCACGGGAGTTGTCCAACATGCTGATGCTTTCCTGGCGGGTAACCAAAACGCCCGGCCCGTCGGGCCAGTCGGTGTCCGCGGGCAGGTCAAGGTCTCCCAGGGCCGAGTAGTGGACACCGTCCCGGACAGTTCCTGTGATTTCGTTTGTGCCGCCCATGAGCCGGTGGACTTCCAGGGACGCGGGTCGGGAGTACACGAGGTCGACGCGGTCGTGCTGGAGCAGCCTGCCGTGGCTGAGGAGCGCGATGCGGTCGGCGACGCCGGCCGCTTCGTCGCGGTCGTGGGTGACCATGAGGATGGTGGGGGCCAGCCGCTCCCGCAGCTGTGCCAGCAGCTCGTGCATGGTGGAGCGCAGTTCCTGGTCAAGGGCGCTGAACGGCTCGTCCAGAAGCAGGACGGAAGGCCGTGCGGCCAGGGCCCGGGCGATGGCCACCCGCTGGGCCTGCCCGCCGGAGAGGGCCGTCACGGGACGGCGGCCGTATCCTTCGAGCTGAACCAGGTCCAGGAAATGCGCGGCATCGGCGCGGGCGGCCCGGCGGCGGACCCCGCGGACCGTGGCGGCGAAGGCGACATTGTCCAGGACGTTCAGGTGGGGGAACAGCAGCGGGCGCTGGGAGACCAGGGCCATGCCGCGGTGTTCGGGGCTGACCCGGGCCAGATCGGTGCCGCGAAGAACGATGCTTCCGGCGTCCGGCGTTTCGAGTCCGGCCACGGCGCGAAGCAGTGTGCTTTTCCCTGACCCGGAGGGCCCCAGTACGGCGGTGCTGGAACCAGCATCGAGGGTGAGGCTGACGTCGTTCAGGACCGGTGCTGATGAGCTGCTGAACGACTTTGAGAGTCCATCGATGACCAGGGCGTCGCTCATGCGGGACCTCCGGGAGGTTTGCGTGCGAAGAAGCCAAGACCCAGCAGCAGGATCAGTGGCGGAAGGATTGCCGCAACGGACAATACGGCAACGACGGAATCGTTACCGGTCCCGGACGCGGCCGATGCGACGAGCAGGGGAACTGTGGTGATCGCGCCGCCGCCGACGAGAAGGGTGATGAGGTAGTCGCTCCAGCCGGCCAGGAAGGCCAGGAACGCGCTGCGGGCCAGTGCCGGGGCGAGCAGGGGAAGATGCACCCGGGTCAGGACGTGCCACCGGGTGGCTCCCAGGGTCCGGGCCTCGTCTTCAAAGCCACGGTCGTGCGCCCCGTAGGCCACGCGCATGGTGTATGTCGTGTAGGGCAGGGCGTAGACGCTGAGGATGAGGATCACCCCGGCCAGAGGCGGGATCTGCAATCTCAGGAGCAGCACGTTGAGTCCGAAGGCCGCCGCGAACGCCGGAAGCGCCAGCGGTGCAAACAGCACGGCGTTGACCGCCGCGGGGAAGGGGACGCGGTGGTATGCCAGGGCCCGGGCGGCCAGGGCGCCCAGCGGGGTGGCGACGGCGCTCACCGCCAGTCCCAGGCCCACTGAATGGGCCAAGGCCGGGACCGCTCCCTGGGACAGCGCCGCCGTGAGACCGTCGAATCCCCAGGCATCGGGCAGTGCGGCCGGATAGGACCACCTGTCCGCAAACACCCACAGTCCCAGTGGCGCCAGGGGAAGGAGGAACCATACTGCCAGGGCCATGGTCAGCGCGGTTCGTCCAGCCCGGCCGGGGGTACGGGAGACCCTCAGGGCCGAGCCGTCACCGGTCGGCGGCGTCCAGGGCGGCCTCAGGCCCGGGGGAAGCGTCAGCGCCATAGTGGAATCCGCTTCAGGAGGGCGAACGCTGCGGTGGCGGTCCCGAAGGACACGATCGTGGTCACGACCGCGAGGGCTGCGGCCTCCGGGCGGGATGTCAGCGACGCGGATCCGAAGACCCTGAGCGCCATGACGGGAAGAGGTTCCGGATCGGGCCGCCCGAGGAGCCATGCGACCTCGTAGGAGCCGAACGTGTAGACGAAGACGATCGTTGCGGCAACGGTCAGCGCCGGAAGGCTCAGAGGCAGAAGAACATGCCTGAGCCGCCGCAGGCGGCCGGCTCCCAGGAGGGCCGCCGTTTCGTCATAGCCCGTTGAGCGGGTGATCAGGGCGGCGGTGACCACCAGGGCGACGAAGGCTGATTCCTTCCAGCTGTAGTCGGCAATGACCGCGATCCACAAAGGTCCGCCGACCAGCTGCGGCCAGGCATTCCCCGCTCCGGTCAGCCGGGACAGCAGTCCGAAGTCAGAGAGTAACAATCCGACGGACGCGGCCCCGACGATGTGCGGAAAAGGGATCGTGAGGGTACTGAGCGCGGCAACCACCCGGCCGTACCAGCGGCCCTGAACGATGATCAGGGCCGCGGTGAACCCCACGACGGAGGCGGCGATCGTTGATGCCGCCGCGATGGCCAGGGACAGGCCGATGGCTGCGGGAAGGTCCGGGGCGCCAGCGGTGTACGCCGCCAGGGTTAGTGTCGGGCTGCCGGTCAGCGGCAGCAGGCCCAGGCTTTGGGCAGCTGCGGTCAACAGGCCGCCCAAAACGACGAAGGATGCCATCAGCAACGCCGGGGCAGCCATCAGCGCCGGGGGCAGGGATCTGCGCGGACTCAGCGGGGCATGGCTGGACGGCACGGTGTCACCGGCCCGTGAGGATCTGGCGCCGCCAGGCGTCGTCGAGTTTCGGCACCCATGCGGCCGAAAGTTCCGGGTTGGCGTTTTTCGAGAGCACATCGTAGGCGGGCACCACCGGGGACGGCGGGAGGGCATCGAACAAGGCCCGTTGAGGAGCGCTGAGCGCGGCCGGGTCCAGGACCGGGAACTGGCCCCAGGTTCGGGGGTCCGCTTTGGCGGCCTGCTGTTCCGGGGAGAGCGCGAGGTTCGCGACGACCATCGCCCCCGCCTGGCGCCCGGAGGTTGACGGGATCGCGAGGAAGCTGGCGTTTCCGACGGTGCCCTCCTCCAGGGTGAGGACTTTGGTGGCTGCCGGGTAGGTGCCGTCGGCGACGAGTTTGGTCAGGGTGGCCGGGCCGTAGGTCATGGTGAAATCGACCTGACCGCCGGCGTACAAGGCGTTGAGTTCCGAGGACGTTTTCGGGTAGGTGTTTCCTTCGCGCCACAGCGAAGGTGCCAGTTCTTTGAGCCTGTCGTAAAGGGCCGGGGTGAGCCGGTCGAAGGCTTTTTGGTCAAAGGCCAGCGGGACTTGGGTGTATCCGCCGGAGACGCTGTCGAGCACTTCGCGGGTGAAGACGGAGCCGGTGAAGTCCGGCGGCGCGGGGTAGGTGAAACGGCCGGGGTGTTTTTGTGCCCAGTCCAGCAGCCCTGCCAGGGTCTTCGGCGGGTCGGTGACGGTGGCGGAGTTATAGGCGAAGGTGAACTGGGCCTTGTTCCAGGGCGCTTCGCAGCCCTGGACCGGGGTCCCGAAATCGTTGGCCAGCAGCGGGTCCGACGGCATGGTGAGTTTCATGTTCGGCAGCATCGAGGTCCAGCCGCACGACCATGCCCCGGCCTGCTTCCCGGTGCCGAAATTATCGCCGTTGACCCAGACAAGGTCGACGGCACCGTCCCGGGTTCCCGCCAGCACTTCAGTCAGGACCCGGTTCAGCGCGTCTTTCGTGTCGGCGACCGGGACGCGTTCGAGCGTCACCCCTTCTTTGGCCGCGGCGGGTTTGAGCGTGCCATCGACGTAGGCATTGCCTTGTTCGTCGCCGCCGTACATCCACAGACGCACCGTTTGCCCCCGGGCAGCCGCGCTGACCTGGTCCCAGCCGGTGAACCCGGCCTGCGCGGCCGGAGCGGCCGGAGGGCCGGCACAGCCTGCCAGCGCGAGCGAAGCTGCCGTCATTGCGGCGGCGGTGATGATCAGGAATGATCTGGCGCGGAAGGCAAGAGTCATTGGTGTTTCGGTCCTGTCAGGGTGGTGATCGTCGTTTGTTCGGTCCGTCGTTGCTTTTTTGGCGTTTCTCACGGCATCGCTGTTCCGGTTTTGCCTGCCGGCATGACGGGGCGGAGCGGCAGCATTTTGCGCAGGCCGGCGTTTTCTGCCGCGTCCAGGGTCGAATGCTGGACGCAGGCGGGGACCAGCTGCCCGGTTTCGGGGTGGCTCATCGCGTACATACAGGAGCCGAGGCGTTCCTGGGTTTCCCGGATTTCCGGGTCATCGCTGGTCACGCCGCGCTCCATCAGGGCCCAGGCCGGTGCGACGTCGGCGGCGTCCATGAAGTTGTGCACCACGAACGTTTTGAAGGACAGCTCGCGGCGCCAGGCAGCGGACGCCACCGAAACCGGGCCGCCGGCCCGGCGCACGAGGCGGCGGCCAAATGACACGATGACGGGAAGATCGTCCAGGTGGGCCAGGAGTGCCCGGAGGATTTTGGCGCCCACTATCCACGCCGGGGTGCCGCCGAAAAACATGCCGCCATGGTGTTTCAGGAGCCTGTCCCGCGCAGCAAGGTCCCGCGGGTCGTCAGGATCCAGCAATGCGGTGAGCGTGGAGCCGGTGCTGAGGGCGACGGCGGTCCGGTTGCACCGGGTGTCACCGAACTGGGTCCCCTGCCACGGAATGGAATGGCCGGCGCCTTCTTCGATGCGGGACCAGACGGCGTCAATGGTGATCTCCTCAAAGTTCTCGGACCACCTTCGGTCATCCCCGATGTAGGCGGCCGGCTGGAAGGACAGCATGTCATACGGCATGTCCAGGACCGCCCGGGTCACCTCGGTGACCTCCTCGACGTTGGCCGGGGTGACGGTCATGTTGTGGGCAAGGTAGGACCTGATGCCGTGGTCTCGTTTGAGGGCAAGGAACATTTGGGCGAACCGGGCGCGGAACGGGTGCAGTTCTGCTTCATTGAGGGGGCGTACGGCGCCGCGACGGCCCCGTATGAGGGAATCGAAGTGGGCGGCAAAGGACACTCTCCGGAACCGGGGGAGGCCGGCATCGTCCAGGAGGTAGTCGTAGTCGAAGTCGCCATGGGTCATGGACATCGGTTCGCGGCCGTTGGCGTGCATGGCCTCCAGCGCGGCGGCATGGTCTTTGGCCGGGAGCAGGCTGACTTCCCCGCCGATCAGCTGGGCGTGGGCACGGGGACCCCGGACCTTGCGCAGGAATTCCATTTGCTTTCTGACGGCGGTGACGGTGTGGTCGCCGTCGACCCGGACCCTGTTCGCGTCTGCGGAGTGGTAGCAGGGTGAGCAGGTCAGATTGCATTTGGGGAAGACGCCGTGGGTGCCTTCGCAGCCGACGGCGCTTCGTCCCAGCAGCTGCGCCGGGGTCTTCACGTGCCCGGGCAGCCCGGCCCAGCGCTGATCCATCGCGGCCCTGCTCTCCGGGTGGACCGGGCGTGTGAGCAGCTCAACGCTCCGGAGGAGGGTTGCGATCTTCATTCTTCTCCTGCTGGTGTGAGGATAGTCGGGGCAAAGGTGGAGGGGGCGCCGGGAACGGGGACCGGTGGGAGGGATAAGGGTGCTCCCTTCCACCGGCCCGCGGTGTCTTAGGCGGTTAGTTCCGGGATTGCGGGCAGGTCCAGTTCGGTTCCGGCGTAGTGGTTGAAGTAGTTGGTGAACAGGTTGGCCGCGATGTGGGCGAAGGCTTCGGAGAGTTCCTCGGCGCTCCAGCCGGCGTCAAGGGCCGCCTGCCAGGTCGCGTCGGAAACGTTCCCGGTCCTGGCCGCGGCTTCACGGGCGACCGAGGAGATGGCTTCGAGTTTGGCGTCGAAATCGACTTCGCCGGCGCGGATCGCAAGGATCTGCTCATCGTCCAGCCCTGCCCGGCGTGCTGAGAGGGTGTGGGCGGCCTGGCAGTAGTCGCAGCCGTTCTGGTTTCCGACGGCCAGGGCGATCGCTTCGCGGGTGCGGGCGTCGAAGCTGCCGTGTTCGGCGATGGCGGCGGAGATCCCCTCGTAGGAGGCGATCACGACGGGCGAGTGGGCCATGCCGGCGTGGATGTTCAGCAGTTTTCCCATTTGCTGCTCCAGTTTCCGGGCGATCGGTTGGGAGGCTTCGGGTGCTGTGGCAACGGTGTGGGCGGGAATGCGTGGCATGCGGGTACTCACTTATCTCTTGAATTGACAGGACAAAACCGTGGGGTTGAGGGAAACGGGCAGATGCGCCGGTCAGGGGCGGTCGTCGCTGACGATGACTCCCCCGCTGGGGGCGAACGCGACGTGGCCTTTGATCATCCGGGCCAGGGGTGAGGGCCTTGGGTAGGACCAGGCAGCGTTCGGTGCCCGGTGCTCCCCGGCGCGGACGTGGTGGTAGCGGGCCACACCCTTCCAGAAGCACAGGGTCCGGACCCAGCTGTTTTCCAGCGTGTCCGGCACCAGCGACTCTGCGGGGAAGTAGTGGTTGCCTTCCAGATACACCGTCGCCTCTGAGCGGGCGATCACCTGGCCATGGAACGTGGCGGTCATCATGAGGCGCTCCGTGCCAGTTTGGACAAGATGTCCCGGTCCTGGATGACGATGCGCCCGCGGCCCTGCCGGATGGCCTTCTTGGCCGTGAGCTCACCCATGATCTTGCTGGTGGCCTCCCGGGAGGCGCCAAGAAGGCCGGCGAGCTGTTCGTGGGTCAGGTGGATGGTCCGGGCCTGCCCGAACCGCGGGGCCCCCGCGGCGTCACCGAGTTTAAGCAGGGTGGATGCCACTTGGGCGGACAGCGGCCGCAGCGCCAGGTCGGTCAGGCGTTCTTCGAGGCGGGCGACCTGTTCTCCCAGGAGACGGGAGATGCGGATCGCGATCCGGGGATCCGAGAGCAGGAACCGTTCGACCTCCTCCACGCTGAGCTGGCAGATCGACGAGTCTTCGATGGCCTCGGCGTAGTTGTCATACATCCGCTGACCCACGAGCATCATCTCCCCGAACACTGCGCCGGGTTCCAGGATGGCCATCGTCAGGGCCTTGCCGTCCTCGGCGACCCGGAAAATGCGCACCCGGCCGGACTTGAGGATAAACAGCGCCTTCACAGGCTGGCTCTGGCTGAACAGCAGCTCACCGCGGCGGAACAGCCGGGCCGGGGCCATCAGGTCCATGGCCTCGATCTCCTGCGCGCTCAGGTCAGCGAACAGATCAACTTCATTCAAACAACTGAACGGGTCAGCGGGTCCTACCATGAGCGGGTCGGCCTCTCGTTGCCGCGGGGCCCACGGTCGCAGGTCTCCGGAGACGGTGGCCGCCACATCGACCCGGCAGGTACCGGTCATGCCCGGCCCGTGAGGACGAGGACCGCCACCGGTCCCAGAATAACGCCATAAACCAGGTGGCCCATCAGGCTCATCAACGCGGTCAGGTCAACGGCGAACAGGGGCATGCCCATCATGACCGGCATGATCATCAGCGGGCCCAGGACCCACCAGATGGCACCGTAGCCGAGCCGGACGAGGGCGCCGCGGCCATACGAGGTCAGGAACCGGTTGCCGAACAATACCGTCAGGCCCAAGCCGAAAGCCACGGAAATCATCATGTGGACTCCGAAGCCGACCACGGCCGACCTGGATCCGATCCTGGACGCGATGACCGGCAACATGCCCATCATGGCCATGAGCATCCCGAAGACGATGCCGGCGGCGATGCCCCCGGCGAGAACGCGCCGGCCGGGGCCGGTGCCGGAGGCGGGATGTGAAAGAGCTGATGCAGAAGCCATAACTGCGGCCTTCCATGGAAGTGCTTCATGCTGATGTCTTCAACGTATGGGCGGGCCGGGACACCGTTCAGTAATCTGCAGTACACAACACAAATAGATGAGGTCGGCGGTGCATTGCCCCTCCGCAAAGCCAGGATGTGAACGTGGCGGCGGCTGCACTTATCTGTCGTGCATCAACTTACCGGCCCGGATTTGCAGGTGCCCTCCCCGGGCCGAGGCGCGCACGACTTCGACGCAGCGTTCCTCCACGGCCCGCCAGGGGGCGGCGGTGATGTCGGATCCTCCCAGTGCGCAGGCCAGCCGTGCCAGCGGCGTGAGCCATCGGGCCCATCCCACCGGGTCCTGCAGGTCCACCACCCCGACGCTGGCTTCTTTGGCCAGCAGCCCGGTCATGTTCATCCACGCCTGCTCCCAGTCCCCCATCAGGGACAAGGAGTAGGTCGCCAGGGCCGCATCCGAAACGGCAGTTCCCCCGCTGGCTTCGATGCGGGCAGCGATGGTCCCGGGATCCAGCAGCACCATGTCGGCCTGGACCAGTATCACGTTCTGCCAGCCGTGCGCCAGGGCGCGGCGCCGCGCCTGGCGGAGCATCTCGGCGCTGCGGTCGATCCCGACGATGGTCCCGGAGGCGCCGATGCGTTCCTGCAACAAGGAAAAATTGAGCCCGGTTCCGCATCCGATGTCGAGCACCTGCTGGCCCGCGCCTGGGGCGAGGGCGTTGATGCCGAGCACCCGCCCGGCATGATAGACAGGGTATTCGCCCGAGAGCAGATCGTAAAACGGGGCAAACAGCGTGTATTTATCGCCGATGGCAGGCTCCTTCCGATTCGATCCGCCGCAGCGGCACGGGTGCCAACGACCGCGTCGGCGGGCGCAATGTCCGGCGTTCAACATCACTGACGAGGAGTCCATCATGACAGTCGAGAACCCGGTCATCGACCTCCTGGTCGTCGGCGGGGGAACCGCGGGAATCGTGGGCGCCAAAACGGCAGCCGGATTCGGAGCGCGAACCCTCCTTGTCGAACAGGCCCGGACCGGCGGTGACTGCCTGTGGACCGGATGCGTGCCGTCCAAGACCCTTCTGTCGGCAGCCAACCACGCCGCGACAGCCCGTGCGCTGACCGGGCAGCCACCGGAATTCGCTGACGTAAGGGAACGCATCTTTGCCGCGATCCGCATCATCGAACCCGTCGACTCCCCGGCGGCACTCGAAGCCGCCGGTGTGGAGGTCATCAAGGGCTCCCTGGTGTTCCGCTCCCCCGGTGTGGCCGAGGTTGACGGCAGGACGATCCGCTTCCGGCAGGCACTGATCGCCACCGGCGCCGCACCGGTCAGCACCTGCATCCCGGGTCTGGACCCGGGGGCCACAGTGACCTCTGACACGATTTGGGACCTCGACACCCTTCCGGGGCGGCTGGCGATTGTTGGGGGCGGGCCGATCGCCTGCGAACTCGGACAGGCCTTCGCCCGCCTTGGATCCGAGGTCACCATGATCGTCCGCTCCCGGGTCCTCCCCAAGGAGGACCCCGACGCCGCCGCCCTCGTCCGGAAGGCCCTCGAAAACGACGGAGTCCGCGTCCTGGAGGACACAACCATCGAGGACGCGGTCACCACGCACGCCAGAACCATGCTCCAGTTGGCGGGCGGTGCCGCCGTTGAGACGGACACGGTCCTGCTGGCCACCGGACGCACCCCCCGCACCGTGGGTCTTGGCCTGGAACGGATCGGGGTGAAGCTGGACAAGGACGGCCAGGTGATCACGGATTCGCGGATGATGACGTCCAATCCGCTCATCCGGGCCGCGGGAGACGTGACCGCGAACCCCCGCTTCACCCATCTGGCCGGCGTCCACGCTTCCGTGGCCGCCTCGAACGCGGTCCTCGGGCTCAAACGCCAGGTCAGCGGCACCGTGCCCAGGGTGACCTTCACGTCCCCGGAAGTCGCCGCCGTCGGGCTCACCGTGGCCGACACACACCGGCAGCACCGTGCCAGGACAGTCCGGCACACCCATGTGGACCGTGCCGTGACGGAGGACTCCACGGGCGGCTTCACGAGGCTCATCCTGGACCGGCGGGGAAAGATCCTGGGCGGCACCATCGTCGGTCCCCGGGCCGGGGAATCCCTGGCTGAACTCACCCTGGCCGTCCAGAAACGCATGACAACGTCCGACATTGCCGGAACAACCCACCCCTACCCGACCTATTCAGACGGGGTCTGGAATGCCGCCGTCGCTGACGTCCGGGAGCGTCTGGCTTCTCCCCTGGTGCGCCGGGCGATGGCGGGGCTGGTCTGGTTCCGGCGGCGCTGGCTGAACCGGACCGTTCCTCACCGCAGGGACCGGTAGCCGGCGAGGATGCGCTGGACGCCGCTGGCGGTCACGAGGAGCGCCCAGACGGAGGCGATTTCCCACGCGGCGCCCGGGAAGATCAGCCAGAGGCTGTGCACGGCTACGGTTTCGGCGCCCTCGGTCAGGCCTGACAGGAACGATAATGACCGGCCGTCCCTGAGTTGGCGGCCGGTTTTCTCGGCGATGGAGGAGAATGCCAGGAAGGCCGTGCCGTTGATGTAGTAGGCGAACAGGACCAGCAGGAATGGCAGCCACGGGGCGCCGAATGCCGCTGTCGCGCCGATCCCGACGCCGACCACTGTGGCGCCGTAGACAATGAAATCCGCGCAGATGTCCCAGAAACCACCGCTTCCGGTGTCCTCAATCCCCGCGCGGCGGTTCCGGCGCCGGGCCAGCGGCCCGTCCAGGCCGTCGGCTACCCGGCACAACAGCCATGCGGCCAGGGCCGGAAGCCACCACTGCACCGCAGCCAGGACCGCACTGGCAAGGCCAAGCACCAGATTCAGGCCCGTCAGACCGTCCGGGGTGATCCAGGCCCGGTCCAGCCAGAGCGCGGCCCGCCCCAGAGCCGGCTCCATGGCCCGGCGCAACCGGGCATCAAACATCGGCGGCCGAGCCTTTCCGGCGCCGCCGGCGCGCGACCACCAGGCCGGCCACAGTCAGCACAGCGAGGGCCCCAAGGGCGGTGTTGAGCTGCCAACCCGGCTGCGATCCGAACGCACCCAGGGTCACGAAACTTACTGTCCCCGGAAGGATACCGATGGCGGTTCCGAGGAAGTAGGGCCACCACCGGATAGAGCTCAGCCCCGCGGCATAATTGATAGCCGTAAAAGGCAGTACAGGCACCAGCCGGACACCGATCACGGCTACCAGTCCGCGGCGGTGCAGCAGCTGATCGACTTTCTCCACCCGCCCCCCGGTGAACCTCTCCACGGCTTCCCGGCCCAGCCAGCGGCCCAGCCAAAAAGCAGCGACGGAACCCAACATCGCGGAGGCAACGACGACCGCGACACCGCCGGCGAACCCAAAGACCAGGCCCGCGGCAACTGACAGGATGCTTTTCGGCACGGGAGCCAGCGTCAGCATGGCGTAGCCCAGGATAAACGCCGCCGTACCCCACCAACCCGTACTGCCGAGATAGCTCCGGATCTGCTCGACCGGCGGAAGCGGAGCCACGAGTATGGCCACGGCGGCGGCTGCCACGAGAAGCACCAGGACCCCCAGCCGAAGGGCCGCCCTGCGCCGGCCGCCCGAAACGGGACCCCTCACTTGGCGCTCACGTCCGCGCCGGGACGGAAAGTCCGGTGCATTCCGTGGCGGGCAACGGGTTCAGTTCTCATCTGCACAGCCGGGCCGGATTCATTCAAGACGGTCCAATGCGTCTTCAATGGCGCGGTGGAACGTCGGATACGCGTAGATCATCCGCCGCAGCGTGCTCACCGGAATCCGGGCATGGACGGCAAGTGTCAGGGCCGACAGGACCTCGCCGCCGGCGGGGCCTGCAGACGTCGCGCCGACAAGCACGCCGCGGTCGGCGTCTTCGACGAGTTTGATGAATCCCTGGTTGCCGGATTTGTGGATCCACCCCCGGGCGGACGCTGCCAGGTCCGTGAATCCGACACGCACCTTCAGGCCCTTCGCGCGGGCCTGTGCCTCGGTGAGGCCAACGGAACCGATCTCCGGGTCGGTGAACGTCACCCGCGGAACCGCATGGTATTCGGCCAGAGCCTGGTCACGGCCAAGGATATGCGCGGCGGCGATAGAGGCCTGGTACATGGACATATGCGTGAAGGCACACTTGCCCGTGATGTCCCCGATGGCGTAGACGCCGTCGGCGATCCGCATGTGCGCATCGGGTTCCAGGAACCGGCCGGCCGGGTCCAGTCCCAGTGCAGCTACGCCGAGGGATTCGAAGTTGGTAGTACGGCCCGTTGCCACCAGAAGCCTGCCGGCACTAAGCGTTGAACCGCCGACGTCGATGGTGAACGTGCCGGCGGTGTGCCGGACACTTTCGATCCGGGCCCCGACCTGGACGTCGATGCGTTCATCGCGGAGAACATCCTCAAGGAGCTTGCCGGCTTCGGGCTCTTCAGGGGGCAGCAGGCCCGGTGCGGCTTCCAGGATGGTGACCCGGGTGCCGAAGCGTGCGAACGCCTGCGCCAGTTCCGCACCGATGGCCCCTCCTCCGATAACGATCAGGGATTCCGGGGCGTCGCCGGCGGCGATTGCCTCCCGGTTCGTCCAGAACGGCACATCGGCCAGCCCCGGGATCGGCGGGATCATCGGTTCCGTACCGGTATTGACCACAATGGCGCGACCGGCGGTGAAGTCCTGGCCGGCCGCTGTGACTGTGCGCGGCCCGGTGATTTTGCCCAGGCCGCGGACAAAGCGGCCGCCCTTACCTGTGAAGCGGTCCACGGCGACGGTGTCGTCCCAGTCATCGGTCGCCTCGGAACGGATGCGCTCCGCCACCGGCGCGAAGCCGGGACGGACATCGGCCTCCCCCGCCAGTCCGCGGATCCTTTGCCCCTCCGCCAGGGAGTTACCGGCCCGGATCATCATCTTGCTCGGAATGCAGCCGTAATAAGGGCACTCCCCGCCCACCAGGCGTCCTTCGATTCCTACGACCGAGAGGCCGGCTTCAGCCAGTTCCCCGGCGGCAGCCTCACCGCCCGGGCCCATCCCGATCACAACAACATCGACTTCCTCAGCCATGAAAACCCCTCATCATCATCGATATCGGCACTCTCGAAAAATCCCGGCCCGTACTGCCGGGGCGCCCCACACCAGAGTCCTCTCATCCCGCCGCGCTGACCAAACATTACGTTCCACCATGCCGGAACGAACCTCCCGGGCAGCTTCAGCAAGCACGGCACATCAAGACTCCTCTATGGGAGCGTCATTTTGACTGGGTGAACCCGTCTTCTTCACGAATCTAGGCGAGATCTCTCCGGGGTTCTGCGATCCGGAACACACATCACCCGATCCCCACCTCACGTACTCCGCCCACCGGCGCGTTCGGCCGGTGTACCCGCGCGCCGATGGAAGGGCTAAATCGGTGGGAACATCGCCGGCTCGGCTTCCTGACGGTGGCTGCCCCGGTGCATCTCGAGAAGAACACGCTGGAATCATCGTCGGCAAACGGCCCGGGGTTGCCTTGGACCGGTGGTCGGGAGCTTACTGGTTTATGACGGCATGTGCCTTTTCCGGTATTCGGGGTGGCTGCCGGTGCTGTTACTCTCGGGTAGCTAAGATCACATCCGCACGCATCATCTCAAGGAGGAGCCATGGGTGCCACGCCCCTGGGATCAAACCCGACAACCGGTCCGGCGGGGGTGCCGGAGCAGGATCCGGGGTTGCCACGTGTAGCGGTGGATGAGGGCCCCGACGGTACCGGCGCGCCGCGGTGGACTCCGGCGAAGATTGCTCTGTGGGTGGCGATCGCTCTCCTGGGCGGTGTGGCGTGGGTTGTCCTCGCGGTGGTCCGGGGCGAGACGGTGAATGCCATGTGGTTTGTCTTCGCATCGGTGAGCACGTATTTCATTGGTTACCGGTTTTACTCCAAGTACATCGAGAAGTATTTGCTGAAGCCCGATGACCGGCGTGCGACCCCGGCGGAATACAAGGCCGATGGGAAGGACTTCGCCGCCACTGACCGCCGTGTCCTTTATGGGCACCATTTCGCGGCGATCGCCGGTGCCGGCCCGCTGGTCGGTCCCGTTCTGGCAGCCCAGATGGGGTATCTGCCCGGGACGATCTGGATCATCGTCGGCGCCATCCTCGCCGGCGCCGTCCAGGACTACCTGGTGATGTTTTTCTCCATGCGCCGCGGCGGCCGGTCACTGGGCCAGATGGCCCGCGATGAACTCGGCGTCATCGGCGGCACCGCGGCCCTGATCGCGACCCTCGTCATCATGATCATCATCGTGGCCATCCTGGCCCTGGTTGTCGTCAACGCCCTCGCCGAAAGCTCCTGGGGTGTCTTCTCTGTCTCCATGACCATCCCGATCGCCCTGTTCATGGGCTGCTACCTCAGGTTCTTCCGACCCGGGAAAGTCACCGAAATCTCCATCATCGGATTCATTCTGCTGATCGCCGCGATCATCGGCGGCGGCGCGATCGCCGGAACCGGCTGGGGCGCAGCCCTGTTCCACCTGGACAAGGTCACCATCGCCGTTGGCATCATCATCTACGGCTTCATCGCCGCGATCCTGCCCGTGTGGCTGCTACTGGCACCACGGGACTACCTCTCGACCTTCATGAAGGTCGGAACCATCGTGATGCTCGCCGTGGCGATCGTCATCGTCCGGCCCGAAATCAACGTCCCCGCGTTCAGCGAATTCGCCTCCAAGGACAACGGGCCGGTGGTCAGCGGCTCCCTCTTCCCGTTCCTGTTCGTCACCATCGCCTGCGGTGCGCTCTCGGGCTTCCACGCCCTCATCTCCTCCGGAACGACCCCCAAACTCATCGAGAAGGAACGCCAGAGCCGCATGATCGGCTACGGCGGGATGCTGATGGAGTCCTTCGTCGCGATCATGGCCCTCGTCGCCGCGCTCTCCATTGACCGGGGCATCTACTTCGCCATGAACGCCTCCCCGGCCGCCACCGGCGGCACGGTCGAGGGCGCCGTCGCGTTCGTGAACAGCCTCGGACTCCAAGGCGTCAGCCTGACCCCAGACATGCTCACCCAAACCGCGAAGGACGTCGGAGAAACCACCATCATCTCCCGCACCGGCGGCGCCCCGACTCTCTCCGTGGGCCTGGCCCACATCATGCAGCAATTCATCGGAGGCAGTACCATGATGGCTTTCTGGTACCACTTCGCGATCATGTTCGAAGCCCTGTTCATCCTTACCGCCGTCGATGCCGGCACGCGGGTCGCCCGGTTCATGCTTCAGGACAGCCTGGGGAACTTCATCCCCAAATTCAAGGACACCTCCTGGCGTGCCGGGGCCTGGCTGACAACCGCGATCATGGTTACCGCCTGGGGTGCCGTGCTGATCATGGGTGTCACCGACCCCCTCGGCGGGATCAACACTTTGTTCCCGCTGTTCGGGATCGCCAACCAGCTCCTCGCCGCTATCGCCCTGTCCGTCTGCATGGCAATCGTGGCCAAACGCGGGAACTTCCGGCACATCTGGGTCGTCGCGCTGCCCCTGGCGTTCGCCGCCGTCGTGACCATCACCGCCTCGTTCTACAAGATCTTCTCCGACGTCCCGGCAGTAGGCTACTTCGCGCAGAACCAGGCCTTCACCAAAGCACTGGCCGAAGGTAAAACCAGCTTCGGGACAGCCAAAACCGTTACCGCGATCGAAGCCGTGATCCGCAACACCATGATCCAAGGCGTCCTCTCCATCCTGTTCGTCACACTCTCGATCATCGTCATCGCCGCCGCGACCCTCGCGACCTGGAAGGCCTACAAAACCGGGGCCAACGCCAGCAGCGAAGACCCCGCCGTCGCGTCCCGGATCTTCGCCCCCGCCGGATTCATCCCCACCCCGGCCGAGAAGGACCTCCAGAAAGAATGGGACGCTCTCCCCGCACACAAGACACCCGCCCGGACAGGCCACTGATGACCATCCTCGAATCCGCCCGCAAGGGCGTCACAGGCTTCACCTGGTTCTTCAAAGGCATCATGGGCGAAGACGCCTACGAAAAATACAAAACCCACCACCAAAAACTCCACCCGCCCACCGACACCAGCCACCCCTTGATGACCGAACGGGAATTCTGGCGCGACAAAACAGACCGCCAGGAAAACAACCCCCAAGGACGCTGCTGCTAAACCCTGCACCCGGGCAACCGGCGGCACTGGGCCTGACGCCGTACCCCTCCACGGCCGCGAAGCAGGACCGGACGCACCGGCGGCCATGTGGGAACCGGTGAGCGAACCTCCGGCTGCCAGCCGCTGCCCGGCCAGGTCTAGGGGTCGCTTGGTCCGAGTTGATCGGCGGTCTCGTTGGATGGAGGCGGCGCGGCGTCCTTGAGCTCAACGAAGAACGTATGAGTGTCCGTATCTCCGGTGTTTTCACCGGTATGGTGCTGCGCCGCCACCCACCGCACGGCCCCGGCGGGCAGCTCCACATCTACGGTCTTGCCGTTTGAGGAGATACGGCGACGGAAAGCGCTGGCCGTAATCATCACACTGTCCGGATGGTAGTGCTCGGTGGTTGTGTGCCCGGGAGCGTCCGCATACTCGAGCACACGGACGCGATCGTTTTCGAAGATCAGCCGGTAATTATCCGGATTCGTCTGAACAGGGTCCTCTGCCATGGACGCAATTTAAGCCACCACAGCCTCCGAAACCAGACACCCGGCTCCCCCGATGCCGCTAAGGCGGCCGGAGCGTGGAAGCTGTTCATTCCAGGACGACATGGCTGGCCTCGGCCACCGCGAGGAGCGCCTTGAAGTGGGCCCACCGGGTGGAAAGCTGGATCGTCAGCACACCGGCACGGGGTCGCGGTCTTCTGCCGGGATCCCGGAAAAACATGGGCTCACGCCGGCCGGCACAATCAGCCTGGGTCGGTATCGGCTCTTGACCTTCCACTAAAGTGGAAGGTCAAGAGAGACCCCCGGATCGAGAGGTATGCACGATGCGTATTGGTGAAACCGCCGCGGCCGCCGGCATGACAGCTAAGACCCTGCGGTTCTACGAGGACCGCGGCCTGCTGCCGTCCGTCGAGAGAACTCCTAACGGGTACCGCGACTACACCCACGAGACGGTCAGCCGGCTGGAATTCATCCGCCGTGGCCGCACCGCCGGGCTGACCCTGACCCAGATCGGTGACATCCTCGCCCTACGGGACCTCGGCCAGGCTCCCTGCGTACATGTCCGTGATCTGCTGGCCACCCAGCTCCGCGACCTCGAGGCCCGGATCGCAGAATTATCAGCACTGCGTACAACCGTCGCCCAATTCCATAATGCCGCGGCCGCAGGAGGCCCAACAGCCTGCGACCCGGAACGCATCTGCAGCTATCTCTAACCAGAGCCCAGGCCAACGCCAGTTCCCCGCGGAACTCTCCGGGCCCAAAGAAGGGCTCCAAGTTACTTCGTGAAATAGCCTCCCCCTTTCACAGCTGCCCTAAGATTTCTAGCGGGCGGGGCCGCTCTTGGCCCGTTCGGCCCCCACGGCTGCCCCTGTGCGGGTCTTCCTGGCCTTGGCTGCGCCCTTACCCATGGTGACGGCCGGCTGGGGTGTGTGCCCTCGCTACGTGCTGCGGCGAGGCGCCCACGGATCTGGTTTTCGTTGGCGCCGGTAGTTGCCAGGGACGCGGCGAAAGCTTCCTGCCGTTCCGCTGCGCCGTAGTCGGCGGCCGACGTGCTCTCCGCTTTGAGGCCCTTGTCCTTGGGCCGGCTGCTGTCGTTGCCGGTGACGCGGTTCTCGATCTCACGGCCGACGCTTTCCATGCGGGCGAAGAGTTCCTTTTCGGCCCGTTCATACCGCTGTTCCACGGGCGTCCGTTCGGACCCTGTGAAACCGCCCTCTGCCAGGAGTTTGGCCTCGTGCATGTCCCTGGCCGCTTTCACGAACTCGGGATCCTCGAAGTGGGAGTCGCCGGCGCCGTTGACGTTCGCGGTGGTTTCTTTGCGGAGCTGGTCGATGTCGGGACCGTTGATGCCGTCCTTGCCGATGAGGAACAGTCGCTCCTGCACGGCGGCGTCCGCGGCCTCTACCGCTGTGGGTGTTTTGGCGGTGTGGGCGGTCTGCAATGCCTGGGCCAGCTCGGGGTTGGCCAGGTATTCCACGGGCACCTGGTGGCGTTCCATTTCCGGGGCCAGTGTCGCGGCCTGGGCGCGGAGTTCTTCGGCGCGGGCCGCGGCGAGCAATCCCATGGCTTTCTCGTGCTCGGCGGCCGCCTTGCGTGTCTCTTCCTGGCTGCGTTCCAGTGCGTCCTGCCGTGCCTTTTCCGTGGTGATGGTCTGGATCCCTGATTCCAGGTAGGCGGCGTCCGCGCCGACGTCGTGGGTGTCGATGCCGTAGCGGGTGAGGACTTCCTGCCGGATCTTTTCCGAGGCCGCGAGGGCGGCCGGGTCGTGGTCTTTCCAGCCCTCAGCGACGGCGTGGGCCGTGGCGATGTCGTGGGGCTGGGCCCTGTCCCACCACTGGTCTTTCTCTACCTGTGCCAGAGCCGCTCGTGCTGCGCTGCGGTCTGCCGTGAGGCGGGCCTGCGCTTCGTGCGCTGCCTGTGCATCCTGGTGTTCCTGCTGCCGTTGGGATTCCTGCCTGCGACGGGACAGCGTCTCGGCAATGCGGGACGCGATCATGAGGGACTGCCGCATTCCGCCGTCCAGCAGTTCGTCCATTCCGTCTGATTCACTCATCGTGCTCCCCGTGCAGTTGGTGGTGGTCCCTATCGGTCAAGTACGGGGCCGGAATCACGGCCCGTGTGCTGGTCGGTTTTGGCCGGCGTTGGTGTGCTCGGCACCGCTGACCCTGGACGGATGGGCGCCATGCCGCGCAGTCCAAGTTCTACGGAGTTAGGAGCCGGGGCCTGTTCCGGTGCACCGACGGTGACCGGTCGGGGCATGGTCGCCGCGAACGGTTTCAGCTGTTCCGTCACGACGGCACGGAGCCGCTGCGCTTCACGGGTTCGTCCGGACTGTTGGTGCATTTCGTGGATGGCGAAGGCAGTATTGACCAGCTGCAGCATGAGCGCCGATTGGGCGGCCGTCTTGTTCTTGCTGGACGCGGCCATGAACAACACGGCAGTCCCGGCAATGGACGGCAGGGCGACGGGCTTGCTGTGATCCCGTGGTGCCCGGAGCTGGGCGGTGCGGGACAGTTCGGCGGCGGTGGCCGCCAATGGCCCCGGCGTCGGTTCGAGCCGGTGGGACCATGCCGCGAACGCACCGGAGACTTCCCGCGCTGCCCTCGCCCACGTGGCGTGGTCATCACGGGGCAGTGTGCGCAGCTGCTCAACCAGTGCACTCGCGTTCCGCGTGTACTCCACCCACATCTCCGCCGGGGGTATTCCGTTCTCGGGACCGGTCCTGGACACGGTGCGCCTGTTGCGCGCTGCCGCGTTCCACTCCGCTGCGGCTTCCGTTGCCCGCTGTGGTGAGTCCATCCACTCTTCACGCAAGGCACCGAGCTTCAGGTCGGAGGCGAGGGTGGAGTGCACCGTGGCCCAAACCATCGGCAAACTCTCCCGACCAACTGAACTGTCAGTGCGGGTAAGCTGCCGGGGCACCCCCGGGCACGATGCATTGGGAAGTGTTTGTCCTCGCCGGACGTTAGTTGTCCACGTACACCATCGAAAGGAACGTACCCATGAGTAAGACCTGGTTTATCACCGGCGCGTCCAAGGGCTTCGGGCGTGAATGGACCGAAGCTGCCCTGGAGCGCGGAGACAACGTCGCCGGCACAGCGCGAAAGCTCGAGACTCTTCAAGATCTTGTTGAAAAGTACGCTGATACTTTCCTGCCCATCCAGCTCGACGTCACCGACCGTGCTGCCGACTTCACGGCAGTCCAGAAAGCCTCCGAGCACTTCGGGCGGCTCGACGTCGTTGTGAACAACGCCGGCTACGGACATTTCGGCACGATCGAAGAACTCACCGAGGCCGAAGTACGGGCTCAACTTGAGACCAACGTGTTCGGTGCACTCTGGATTACGCAGGCGGCACTTCCCATCATGCGGAAACAGGGTTCGGGACACATCATCCAGGTATCGAGCATCGGTGGGATCAGCGCCTTCCCCACCGTGGGCGTCTACCATGCTTCGAAGTGGGCGCTGGAGGGCTTCTCCCAGTCACTCGCCCAGGAGGTCGCAGGCTTTAATATCCACGTGACGCTCGTGGAACCGGGCGGGTTCTCTACCGACTGGTCCGGGCCGTCCGCCTCGCACAGTGAGCAGATGGACGTCTATGACGAGGTCCGCACGGCCGCGGCAAGCCGCCCCTCCGCCAACAACAAGGGCAACCCCACCGCCACCCGGGGCGCAATCCTCAAGGTGGTCGACGCCGAGAACCCGCCGCTGCGGATCTTCTTCGGCAAAGCACCCCTGGACATTGCAACCAAGGACTACGAATCACGCCTGGCAACATGGAAAGAATGGCAGCCGGTGTCAATCGAGGCCCACGGAAACTAGGTCGCAAACACGCGCCGGCCCCGAGTATCGATGAACGGCACCCCGCTCCCTGCGGGGTGTCGTTCGCCGTTCCGTACGCGAAAAGGGCGAACGGCCATCTCAGGCTGCGACTAAACCACCATTCCCAATCACACCCACCCATGGGTCCGTGAATTCTAAGATCATGACTCGTCTCGGTAACGATCGTTCACGAGACACCCCTCGGCATGTTCAGCAGACCGTGTGACTTTCGGCGCTATTTGGCGGCGTTCTGTAATCGGTAAATGGCATGTGGAACCACCACGGAACGTGGCGGAGGATGCGGTGCTGTGGTTAGACCAGCTTGTAAGCCGGCTGCTGAACCCGGGCCGCCAACTGGCCCACAACGCGCCTGTCCCGTCGCTGGATTTCACTGTCGCAGTCAGCTGCCGCGCCGCTACCTTGCTGAGCAGGCGCTGAGGTGCTGGCCAGGGTGCTGCTGCTGGACAAGCGCGTGAAAGCACTTCAGCGCCACCAACCGGACCCGGTGGCACTGGTGCAGGAGGCTTGCGCCCGATTCTTCGGGCAGCGGCCGAGTCTCCAGAGCATCGACGAGGGAGCCCCGGACAGGTTTGTCCGGGGCTCCAGTAACGCGTGGGCGGTAGTTCTGCACTAGGGTTGCAGGGCCTTTTCGAGGTGGTCGACGTTCTCGCCCATCCATTGGAGGTAGTTCTTGCCCTCGGGCAGGGTTTCGGTGAAGTCCACCACGGGCACGCCGGCGGCGGTTGCGGTGTCCTTGAGTTTCTTGGTTTGCGGGCCCTCGGTTTGGTCGTTGTAGGCGAGTATCTTGACTGCTTTGCCCGTGATGAGGTTCTGGGTTTCCTGCAGAACGGTGACGGGGACGTCCCGGCCTTCTTCGATGGCGTGGCTGAATTCTTCCGGGGTCTTGTTGACCAGGCCGGCCGCCTCGAGCAGGTAGAGGGGAACCGGCTCGGTGATGGCTACGGCTTCACCCTCGTGGCTCGCTTTCAGCCCGGCGGTACGGTCCTGGAGTTTGCCGAGTTCGGCTTTGAACCGGTCAGCGTTGGCAGCGTACGAAGAGGCGCCGGTTGGGTCTACCTGTGATAGTTCCTGGGCGATGGCGTCCGCGGCCGCGGTCATGGTCTGAAAGTTGTACCACAGGTGTTCGTTGAAATCTTGCGTCTCCGGGGCGGCGCCCGGGCTGGCCGTTCCGGCCTTGGGTGCCAGCCCGGAGAGTTCGGTGACGTTGATGAGCCGGTGATCGCCTGTGGTGTTGTCGGCGACGAGAGTGTTGAAGAAATCGTCGTATCCGCCACCGTTCTCGATCAGGACTTTGGCCTTGGAGACGGCAAGCTTGTCCTGTGCGGTGGCCTCATAGGAATGAGGGTCCTGGGACACGCTGTGAATGATGGGCGTGACATGAATTCTGTCCCCGCCGATGGTTTGGGCGATGTCGCCGTAGACATCGGTGGAGGCGGTCACCTCCACCGGCGCGGCGGTTGTGGATGCCTGTCCCGCGCTGTTGGAACTGCAGCCGGCCAGCAGCAGCATCAACGCCGTTCCAGCCGCCGCGAGAGCCACCGGGAAGAGCCGGTGACCATGTTTTTCGTCCTGCATCCGATACACCTAACTGTTATTGAGAATGAATCTCGTTAACTATAAAGGATGCCACCTGGTTTCGCTTCTGCGGCGAAATTGCGCTGCAGTTTCGGGGCCGGAGTCCAGCCCCCTCGTTTGATCGCCTTGATGAGCGGACCCTTAAAGCCCCTGGTGCTGAGTGGTGGTGGGCACCAGGGGGTCGGGCGCCAGGGCGTGGGAGCTACCCGCTGGGTCGTGGATAGCGGGCTGAGTGGGAGTGCGGTGAAAAGCGCGCCCGGTGTGAGAAGCTCCGGTATCTGAGCCTTTGGGTGTTGCTAGTGTTCGTCGTAGTGGCCTTCGTGTTCGGCGTGGCGGTGTCCGTCGTGAATGAAGTCCACATGGTCGCCATGCTCGACCCTTTCGTGGGTGCAGTCCGGGCCCCCGTGCTGGTGCTCGGCCGGCGTGTGCTCGGCCGGGTCGTCGTGTTCGTCGTAGTGGTCTTCGTGTTCGGCGTGGCGGTGTCCGTCGTGGAGGTAGTCCACATGGTCGCCGTGCTGGACTGTGTCGTGGGTGCAGTCCGGGCTCCCGTGCTGGTGCTCGGCCAGTGTGTGTTCTGCTTTGACTTCCTCGGTCATGATCCTTTTCCTTCCCGGGCGCCGAACGGTCGGCGCCTACCGTTCGAGACTGTGTGGGATGGCGTCCTGGATGACGCGGGCCACGTGGGCACTGGTCAGGGAGTGGATAATTTCGCGCCCTGACCTGTTGGCAGTGACCGGATTGATTCCCCGGAGCAGCCGCGGGTGCTGGGGAACCAAGGGCTGGGACATTGTCGCTGCCCCAACCAGTGCGCCTACGGACGAGGCCTCGTGGGCAAGCGCGCACAGGATGGGCGGCCGAGAGGTGGAGGGCAGCGTCTTGAACAACTCCGCCACCCCCGGACGGGATTCCTCGTCGACGGCCACATAGAAATATGAGCACGCTTTTATGCACCTATCAATGCTTTCCCAGGTCCGGGCAATCCTGGCATGCGGCCTGGTTCGGGAAACTCGGGTTTCGGGATGTGGGGCGTGCCCGAGACCCCCGGCCAGCCCGGAAAATGGGCGCGCAGGGCACCGTCTATCGGCAGTGTCTTCCGAGGAGTGTCAGGCGCCATGCCTAGACGCGTGAGGTGCCTTCGCATCCGGCGCAGATTCCAAGGAGTTCGACGGTGTGGGAGACGGCGGCGAAGCCGTGTTCGCTCGCGGTGCGGGAGGCCCAGCGTTCCACTGTGGTCTCTGTGACTTCAACGGTGTGTCCGCAAAGGCGGCAGACCAGGTGGTGGTGATGTTCCTGACGCTCGCAGCGGCGGTAGCGGCTTTCGGTGTCCTGTGTTCGCAGCACGTCGACGCTGCCTTCCCGGGCCATCGAATGCAGGATCCGGTAGACGGTGGCCAGGGAGACCGTTTCGCCGTCCTCGCGCAGCATGGCGTACAGCTGTTGGGCGCTGCGGAAGTCACGGCTCCGCTCCAGCACCGTGCGCAGGGCCAATTGCTGGCGGGTGATGCGCTCCATCTCAGGATTCCCCGCGCAGCCCGACATTGACGTCGGTCTCCAGCTGGGAGGTCAAGACCCGCAGGAGGTGGGCGCCGGGTCTCATAAACACTCATTGTCAGCTAAATGAGAATCAGTGTCAATAACGGACCCCAGGGCCGCCCGGAGGCCACCCAAGGTGGCGGGTTTGTAAATGAGAACGATTCTCATGTAGGTTCTTGGCCATGCATGTAACCATCGTGAGCTCCCTCGATGTCTTCAGCCGTCAGAAGGCCTGCGCTGCGCTGGCGGCCGATTCCCCGGGTGCCCTGGTCGTCTTCCATGATCTTCTGGAAGACGGGCTCGTCATCCGAAGGACATTCAGGGAGGGTCGTCGTGTTGAGCGGGCGGAATCGACTCTGGAACACGGATGCCTTAGCTGCACGGTGCGTCTGGATGTTGTCCCCACAGTGAAGAGGCTGCTTGAGGCCGGTACCCAGATCATTTTGGGATTGCCCCCTGCTGTTGCCTCGTCGACGGCGGTGCATGCGCTTCTGAGGGGCCTGGGTGGCACTTTCACCATTGATTCGGTGGTACTGGCCTGCGCCCCGGATGCCGTTGAGGATCAGATATGGGATCCCCACACGTTGTTCGAGTCCGGGTTTACTCCCGTCCCGGAGGATGACCGGACGCCAGGGGAATTTGTCGTGGGAGAGCTGTTGTTCAGCGACACCGTGCTGCTGGCCGACCCGGCCCTGCTGCCGGTTGATCCTGCAGCACGGGTCCGCGGAGTCCAGCTGATCAAAGAGTTGGCTCCGCACGCTGTGGTCATCGAAAGCGCGGGCGAGGTCCGGCCGGGCCGGCACAACGTCGCAGCGGCCACAGCACGCACTGCTCCGGGCTCGGCGCGGACCCCGGCCACATCATCCCCGCCCTTCACTACCGTGGTCCAGCGCATCGAGCGTCCATTGCATCCGGGACGCTTCCGCCACGCCCTGGCGTCCCTGGCCGAAGGATCCTGCTCACTTCGCGGCCGGCTCTGGGTGGCGTCAGCACCGGACTGCCGGATCTCTGTCCACGGCATCGGTCCCAGGATCTGGCTGGAGAACACCGGCCCATGGCAGGCAGAACGCGGGCCGCTTCCTGTGGACCTGTCCATAGCCCCTTCAGGTCCCGGGCAGGATTGCCATCCGGAAACCGGGCACCCCGAAACCGTCCTGGCCGTCACCGGCGACGAGGTCGACGCCGCGGAGATTGCCGCCCTGCTCACCGCCTGCGAACTAACCGAAGCGGAGATGGCCGGCAGCCCGGAATCGATCCAAGACCCGTTCGAGCTGAACCGGACCACCGAAACAACATCAAGGAGAAACTCATGAAAGTACGAAACTCGCTGCGGGCGCTGAAAAAGATCCCCGGCGCCCAGATAGTCCGACGCCGAGGCCGCACCTTCGTCATCAACAAGAAAAACCCCCGAATGAAGGCCCGGCAAGGATAACCAGCTCGAACAGAGTGATGATCACAGGAACCAGACCCGGGCCCCTGTCGCCCCAAACGGGAAGGAACCCCCGCTTATGCCCAAGAGCAAAGTACGCCCTAATGCCCGACAGAAGACCAGCGGTGAACAGGAGGCCCGGCGAACGGAAACGAAACCGTGTTTGGGGAGATGCTGTCCCGCAACCGCTTCAGCCAAAGCCGGCAGGGGCCAGCACACACAGGGGCCGGCGGCACGCCCGCCCAAGGGGGATGGGACTGTCCGATTTTCGGTGGATCCGCGGTTGGCATTTAGTTGATTCTTCCGTCGAAACTGATGGCGAAGGCGTTCAGTGCCGGCTTCCATCGTGTGGCCCATCGTGCCCTGCCTTTGCCTGTAGGGTCCAGGGCCCGGGTGGCCAGATAGAGGCATTTCAGGGCCGCCTGCTCGGTAGGGAAATGGCCGCGTGCCCTGACCGCGCGCCGGTAGCGGGCGTTGACGGATTCGATGGCGTTGGTGCTGCAGATGACCCGCCGGATTTCCACGTCGTAGAGCCTGTCGCAGAATGGCGTGTCCCAGCCCGGGCGGTGGCAAGGTGCTTGGGAGAATCGGGTATGGCTCGGAGTTATCGTCCTGTGCGGCGTGATCAGGTGTTTCTGCTTCCGCCGGATATGCGGGACTGGCTGCCGGAAGATCATCTCGTCTGGCTTGTCATTGAGATCGTCGAGACGCTCGATGTGTCATCTTTCGAAGCGTCGCGGCGGCGCGGCGGGGTCGGCGCAGCGGGATACGATCCACGGATGCTCCTGGGACTGCTGGTCTATGCGTACTGCCGCGGCGTGCGGTCATCGCGTCAGGTCGAGCGGCTATGCCGCACGGACATTGCGTTCAAGGTGGCGTGCGCGGCCGATGTGCCAGACCACGCGACGATTGCGAGGTTCCGTGCTGTGTCCGAGGAAGCGTTCGCCGGGTTGTTCGCGCAGGTGCTGCTGATCGCCGCACGGGCGGGGCTTGCCCGGTTCGGGACGATCGCGATCGACGGGACGAAGATTCCCGCGAACGCGTCCATCGATGCGAACCGGGGCCGGGACTGGCTCGACCAGCACGCCAAAGAGATCGCCGATGAGATCGTCGAAGAGGCACAACGCGTGGATGCAGCCGAGGATGCGCTGGCCGCCCGCGGGGCTGACGAGGGCGGCGACCGTCTCCGTGGAGCGCTGGCCGGAAGGTCTGCCAGGGCAGAGCGGATCCGTCGCGCAGCAGCGGAACTTACCCAGCAGCAGCGTCGACTGGACACCGATCGCCAGGCCCGGGAGACCGGAGCTCAGGCCCGGCTGGAGGCGTCCCAGGCAGGCCTGCCGGTGCGGGGCAGAATCCCTGACGGCCCGCTCCGGCTCGCCGAGGCCAGGGCACATCTGCAACGGGAGCTGCGCGACCACCAAGCCAAGCTCGATCGCCGGGCTGCGTTGATCGCCGCAGGGAAGAAGCCGATGGGAGCCCCGCCTGTCCCGACCGAGGAGCACTCCAGGATCATCCGGGCACGCCGTGTCGTCGCTGCCGCCGAGGCGGCCGCGGCGAGCGACGGGCAAGCCCCGACGGGAAGCCTGCCCAAGGCCATCGCGAACACCACCGACCCGGAGTCGCGGGTGATGCCCACACGCCGGGGTTTCGTCCAGGGATACAACGCGCAGGTCGCCGTCACTGCTGACCACGTCATCGCCGCCGTCAATGTGAATCAGCAGCCCAACGACATGCCCTCTTTCATTCCCATGATGACCGCAGCCACCGACGCAGCCGCGGCCCTGCATGCAAGCACCGGCTCGCCCGAACACCAGATCGGGGTCGTGCTCGCCGATGCCGGCTACTGCAGCAACCAGAACCTGAAGGCACCCGGCCCCGACCGGATCATCGCCCTCGGCAAGGGCCGCGAACAGCATGCCGAGGCAGCCCGATCACCGGCATCCGGCCCGCCGCCAGCCGGGTCAAACGCACGGGAAGTGATGGCCCACCGCCTCCGGACACCTGAAGGATCAGCCGCATACAAACGCCGCGGCGCAACCGTCGAACCCAGCATCGGAACCCTCAAGACGATCCTGAGCAGGTTCTCCCGCAGAGGCCTCGACGCAGCCCGCGGCGAGCTGAATCTCGCGGCCGCCGCTTACAACATCCGGAAGATCCATACAGTAACCGGCTGAGGCCCCGGCCTTGGGGCCCCTCGGGCATCCGCCGACCCCCGACCAGCAGGCCAGTCGTCACCGGCCGGGCTGGGACCACGCCATTCTGCGACAGGCTCCGTAGTCCAGGAACGGCACGAACTCGCTCCAGGCGTTCTCCCACAGCCGGGTGATCGCCGGGTACTGCCGGCCCCATTTGGTTGAGAACTCCACGAAGCGTTCCTTCGCTGCCGCCTCTGAGGGTGCTGTGTAGACCGGGCGCAGGTCCTTGGACATCTCGTCCCAGTACTGGCGGGCGGCGTAGCGGAAGGTGTTGCGGATCAGGTGCACGATGCAGGTTTGGACCACCGCCAAGGACCAGACGGTGGTGATTGCCTCTGGCAGGCCCTTGAGTCCGTCGCAGACCGTGATGCAGACGTCCTCCACACCCCGGTTCTTGATTTCGGTCAGCACCGAAAGCCGGAACTTTGCCCCTTCGCCGCCGTCCCCGGCCCACAGCCCGAGGATGTCGCGTTCGCCGTTGACGCTGACGCCGATAGCGACGTAGACCGGCCGGTTCGTGACCTGCCCATCGCGGACCTTGACGTGAATCGCGTCGATGAACACCACCGGGTAGACACGGCAGTGTCTAACGGTCGTTGCGAATCCTGATCGTGAGGGATTCCAATGCCCAGGTACGCCCCGAACAAGATGTCGCCTGAAGTCAAGCGTCGGT
>NZ_JBFBKY010000024.1:0-57508 GCF_040702335.1 Pseudarthrobacter sp. NPDC080039
GGGAAACGCCCGGTCCCATTCCGAACCCGGAAGCTAAGACCCACAGCGCCGATGGTACTGCACCCGGGAGGGTGTGGGAGAGTAGGTCACCGCCGGACACACATTAGATAGGGCCCTGACAAGGAATGTCAGGGCCCTGTGACTTTAACCGATGCAGCACAAGCAGCCGTGCTTCAGGATCCGCGGATAGGATGGTCCCCCATGAGCAGCATCTTCAGCCATGCGCAGGTTCCTTTCGGCGACGAAGGGCAGCCGGCTTCCGGCTCCCTGGGACCCGTGATCAACACAGTTGTCGTGCCTGGCCCTGTGTCCCGTGCGTTTGCTGGCTTCACCGACCATACCCATCTGTGGTGGCCCTTGGAGCAGCACGGTGTATACGGCGCCGGCTCCTATGTGGAGTTCGAAGAGAACTTAATCCTCGAAACAGCAGACGACGGCCGGACCAGCATCTGGGGAACCCTCGATGACTGGCAGCCGCCCCTGTCCTTCCATGCGACATGGCACCCGGGCACTACTGCTTTGTGGTCCACGGAGCTGTTGGTGGTGTTCCGGGCCGTCGAAGCCGGAACAGAAGTCCGCGTTTTCCACGAAGGGTGGGAAGGCGCCGAGGACCCTGGTGCTGCCCGGCAGGAGTATGCGGAAGCCTGGCCGATGATCCTGGAGAAGTACACCCGGTTCATGGGGACAGCCGCCTGAGCCGTCAGGCACTTCCCGGCGTTTGGCTACGCCCGCGCCGTGTCGCCGTCCGGCGGCACCCCGGTACTGTTCCTGATGACAAACTCCGTGGGGTACTCCTGGTCGTGCAAGGCAGTTACGTCCCGGCCGCCGTCGCAATCCCCGCTGGACCTGTTCAGTAGGGCCAGGGCAGTGGCTGCAGCCAGCCTGCCCTGTCCCCGCGGATCCTGGTTGATGGTGGTGAGGCCGAAGGTCTCGGCGAGGTCGTGCCCGTCAATCCCCACCACGGAGAGATCACGGGGCACCTGAAGCCCAAAATCCCGGGCGGCCAGCATGATGCCCACAGCCATCTCATCAGAGGCCGCGAAGACCGCGGTGGGACGCTCGGAACTGCTCCCCAGAAGTTTGCGTCCGGCCGCGTAAGCCCCTTGGATGGTGAAGTCGGCCGAGGCATTCCACTCCTGCCGGACCGTCAGCCCCGCTGCTGCCATGGCCGCGGCGAAACCCTTCTGGCGAAGCTTGGGAAGCTTGAAGTCACGGTTCAGCTCCCCATCGCCCGTGATGTGGGCGATCCTGGTATGTCCCAGCCCGATCAGGTGGCGGGTGGCCACCGCGGCCAGGCCTTCGTCGTCGATCCTTATGGTGGAGGCGCCGCGCAGCGCCCCTCCAATGCCCACGATGGGACGGTGGACAGCCAGCAGCTGGCCAATCTCATCCTCGCTGAGGACCAGCGCTACGGCGATGACGGCGTCGAGGCGTTTGCGCAGCAGGAAGTCGGTCAGGATGCTGCTGCGGTGCTCAGGCTGCTCTCCGACGTTGTACAGCGTCAGGTCGTACCCTGCGTCCAGCAGGGTCTCCGAAACGCCTTCCAGGACGGAGGAGAAGTACCACCGTTGAACGGTGGGAACCACAAGGCCAATATTGTGGTTGCGTCCGGACGCCAGGCTGGACGCGTGGTACGAAGGCACGAAACCAAGTTCTTTCGCCGCATCCTGTGCGAGCCGCCGGCTCCTGGCCGAGACGTTGGACTTGCCGCTCAGCGCCCTTGAAACAGTGGCCACGGAGAGCCCGGCCCTGCTGGCAACCTCTTTGATACCCGCCATGGTCAGTCGGCCGCGGAGTCCGGTCCAATTTCAATCCAGGCGGTCTCACCGGAAGCAAGGGCATCGGCTGTGCCTCCCGGCAGGCTGCGGATCAGGACCTGGCCGGACGGCATGACCAGTGGCTCGTGGTTGAGGTTCATAAGCACCAGCGTAGTGCCGTTCAGATAGCCCAACGAGGATCCGGTGCACCAGTCCTCAACCCAGGACAGTGATCCCCTGCCCAGGTCCAGCTCCCGGCGGCGTGCCAGGGCGTCCCGGTAAAGGGACAGGTGCGACGACGGCGAGGCAGCCTGCTGATCCCGCGCCAGCTTCCCGAAAGAGGCAGGGATGGGAAGCCAGGGGTCTTCCCCCGGGCCAAAGCCAAGGTGGCGGTCCCCCGCCCGCCATGGCAGCGGTACCCGGCAGCCGTCACGTCCCAGCCGCTGGCCGGCGGTCCGGGTGAAGGTCGGGTCCTGGCGAAGGTGCCCCGGGATTTCTATGCCGTCCGGCAATCCCAACTCTTCGCCCTGGTAGAGGTAGGCGGCCCCTGGCAGTCCCAGCATGAACAACGAAGCAGCGGCGGCACGACGCCTGCCAAGTTCTTCATCGGGCTGGGGATCGGAGGGGCCGATGCCGTCCCCATCCCGGGGACCTGGCCCGTTGTATCCAAAGCGGGTGGCATGTCGAACCACATCGTGGTTTGAAAGCACCCACGTGCTTGGTGCCCCCACGCCATCGAGGACTCTCAGGGAGTCGGTGATGACCGAGCGCAGCCGGAACACGTCCAGGCCTGCGTGGAGATAGGGAAAGTTGAACGCCTGGTGCATCTCATCGGGCCGTACCCAATGGGCCAGCCGCTGCAGGTCAACACTTGCCTCGGCACAGAGAATCCGGTCCGGTCCGTACCCGTCCAGGATCAAGCGCCACTTGCGGTAAATGTCGTGGACGGCCGGCTGGCCGAACATGGGCGCTTCGTGGCCCGGATATCCGTCGCTGTTGCCGCCATCGGCGCGGCCGCCCCACGCCGGAAGGCCCGGTGCCTTGACCAGGGCGTGCGCCACGTCCACGCGGAAACCGGAGACGCCGCGGTCCAGCCAAAAACGGAGCACCCGCTCGAACTCGGCGTGGACAGCGGGATTGTCCCAGTTGAAGTCCGGCTGGGAGGAATCGAAGAGATGCAGGTACCACTGGCCCGGCTGCCCGTCCGGCCCCGGGACGCGGGTCCAGGCCGGTCCGCCAAAGTGCGACTGCCAGTTGTTTGGCGGTTCCTGCCCGTCGGGGCCGGTTCCGTCGCGGAAGATGAACATTTCCCGCTCCGGGCTTCCCGCCGGCGCCGCGAGGGCCGCCTGGAAGGCCGGGTGCTGGTCCGAGCAGTGGTTGGGGACGAGGTCCACGATCACCCGCAGGCCCAGGCGGTGTGATTCGGCCATCATCACGTCGAAGTCGCTGAGGGTACCGAAGATCGGGTCCACATCGCAGTAATCGCTGACGTCGTACCCGGCGTCCCGCTGAGGGGAACGGAAGAATGGGGACAGCCAGACGGCGTCCACGCCCAGGTCCGCGAGGTGCGGCAATTCCTCTGTGATGCCCGCCAGGTCGCCCACGCCGTCGCCGTTCACATCGCGGAATGACCGCGGGTACACCTGATAGATCACGGCAGAGCGCCACCAGCCGGGAGCAGTGTCGGCGGCGTGGACGAGAGTCAATGGACCGGCAACAGCCGAAGTGTCCTGGATCACAGTATCGACAGACATGGAAGCCAGCATAGCTACGGGACGCGATTAAGTGAAAACGCTTCCATTCTTTACGTTACCGAATTACGGCTTCCCTGCAGACGTCTCCTCGAAAAGTAACTGGAAGCGATTGCAGCCTGTGTATCCCCCTGCCCGGCACGCGGCCAGTCTTAGACTGGGAAGGATATGTCCGACGACGGGTGGAGGCTTTGTGGGAAGCATCGTTGACGAGCTGGAAGCCGTCCTCGGCCCAAGCCAGCTGGACGTGAGCGAGGTGTCGCTCCGCCGGTACGCCGTGGACCAGGCGCCCGTCATCGACTTCCAGCTTCCCGTCGCAGTGGTGTTTCCGGAGACCGTGGCCGAGGTGCAGGCGGTGGTGAAGGCGTGCGCGGACAGCGGCGTGGCGATCGTGCCCCGCGGTGCCGGAACCGGTGTTTCCGGGGGTGCCCACGCCACGAGAAACTGCATCGTCCTGTCGCTGGAGCGGATGGACCGCATCCTCGCTTTGAACCCGGATGACGAGACCGCCGTGGTGGAGCCCGGGGTAGTCAACGCAGCCCTGAATGAAGCCGCCGCAGGGCACGGCCTGATGTACGCTCCGGATCCCGCCAGTTTCCGCAGTTCCACCATTGGCGGCAACGTGGCGACCAATGCCGGCGGGCTGCGGTGCGCCAAGTACGGTGTCACCAGGGACTCTGTTCTGGCCCTGGACGTAGTCCTGGCTGACGGTTCGCTCATCCATACGGGCCACCAGACCTTCAAGGGCGTGGCGGGGTATGACCTCACCGGCCTCTTCGTGGGGTCCGAAGGGACGCTGGGCATCGTCGTCGGGATTACCGTGCGGCTGAAGTACCTGCCCCGGGAAGTCCACACGGTGGCCGCCTTCTACCCGGACTTCAGGACGGCTGCTGCCGGCGTGCTTGCCGTGGGCAAGGCCCGCGTCCAGCCGGCGATCATGGAGCTGCTCGACGGCGGCACACTCACCCAGCTGGATGACATCCACGGCTCCGACCTCTCCGCACGCGGCCGATCCCTGCTGCTGGTGCAGACGGACGGGTTCGGGGCCGCCGCAGAAGCTGATGTGGTGCGCCACGTCCTGCGTGAGGGTGGGGCCACCGTGACCACGGAAGCCAGCGCAGAAGCCGAACGGCTGGTGGAGCTCCGGCGGCACAGCAGGGGCACCGAGGTGGACGACGAATACCGTGTGGGTGAAGATGTGGCTGTGCCGAGGTCGCGCCTGGTCGATTACGTTGCAGCGCTGGAGGCCATGGCCGCCGCGCAGCAGGTGCACCTGAAAGTGGTGGCCCATGCCGGCGACGGCAACCTGCACCCTACATTCTGGATCGACAGGCAGGGCCCCGCCATTGACGCCGGCGCCATGGGCCGGCTGCAGGCGGCGCTGGACGAGTCCATCACCGCGGCGCTCGCCATGGGCGGCACCATTACGGGGGAGCACGGCGTGGGACAGTATAAGCTGCGGTGGCTGGGCCAGGAACAGCCGGAGCAGGTCCGGCAGCTCCAGCGCAGGATCAAGGACCTGTTCGATCCCGAGGGAATCCTCAACCCCGGAAAGGCCATCTAGGACTCAGTCGTCAGCGTCCGGATATTCGTCGGGGGACTCATCGGCGCCGTAGCGCGACTCCTCCTTTTCCACTTCAAGGATCTTCAGCAGCTCAGTGTCCGGGTTGAGCATGATGGCAGCCTCGTCGCGCCGGTGCCGCAGGATGGAATCGATGTAGGACTGCACGGCTTCTGCCAGCGGGATGTGGCGTTCCTGCTTCTCGGACATGTACCACCGGTGTTCCAGGACCTCGTGCACCACTTCGGCGTGCTCGAGCTTGCCGGAGAGGTCCCTGGGGATGGAGCGGACAATGGGTTCGAAGATCTGGCTGACCCAGAGGTGGGCGCTGTATTCCTCGTCCATGTCCGGGTTGTTGTCCGCCCGGAATGAGTCCATGTCATTGAGGAGGCGGCGCGCCTGGTTCTCCTGGGCATCCAGGCCGGTAAGCCGCAGCAGGCGGCGCTGGTGATGCCCCGCGTCCACCACCTTGGGCTGCAGTTGGATGGTGGAACCGTTCTGCGTGGTCTTGATGGCGTATTCCTCGACGTCGAAGCCGAGTTCGTTCAACCGCCGGATACGCGCGCCCACCCGCCAGCGCTCGCCGAGTTCAAAGGATTCTTTCTCGGTCAGCTCAGCCCACAGCCGGCGGTAGCTGTCCATGATCAGCTCGCTGGTGGCCACGGGGTCCACCTTTTCCTCGATGAGGCCGCCGTCCAGCAGGTCCATCAGCTCGCCCGCGATGTTCACGCGGGCGATCTCCAGGTCGTACTCGCGTTGGCCCTGGGAGAGGTCGGGGTAGAGCTCTCCCGTTTCAGCGTCGACGAGGTAGGCGGCGAAAGCGCCGGCATCGCGGCGGAACAAGGTGTTGGAGAGTGAGACGTCGCCCCAGTAGAAACCGATGAGGTGCAGGCGCACCATGAGCAGCGCCTGCGCGTCAATCAGGCGCGTGAGGGTGTCCTTGCGCAGCATCTGCGAAAAGAGTGCACGGTAGGGCATGGAGAACTTCAGGTGGCGCGTTACGAGGACCGGGTTGAGCGGGCGTCCGTCCGGGGTGGTGCGCCCGGTGATCACGGCCACCGGCTCAACGCAGGGGACGTCCAGCCGGGCCAGTTTGCGCAGCATGTGGTATTCGTGGCGAGCCACATGCTCGGAGGTTTCCTTGATGGCGATCACCGATCCGCCCAGGTGGGCGAAGCGTACGATGTGCCGGGAGATGCCGCGGGGCAGTGCTGCCAGGTATTGTGCCGGCCATTCCTCCAGGGCAATGTGCCAGGGCAGGTCCAGCAGTTCGGGGTCTGCGGCCGCCGCGGTGATGTTCAGTGACGAGGCTACCGAGGCCGCCTTGTTGTCATCCGCGCTGGCTGCCACAAACCGGGGCAGCTTGCCGATCTGCGCGTAGTCTGTGGGTTCGTCGTGCCACTGGGCGCTGTATTCCTCGGTCATGGCTCAATTCTTCCGTACTCGGGGCGGGGCAGCTAAATTCCTGCACAGGCAGGCTTAAAAGCCGACGGCGGCCCACCGGTGAGTGGGCCGCCGCAGGGTGGAGCTACCGAAATCAGTCGCCGAGGCGAAGGCCGGTCTTGGTGTCGAACAGGTGCACGTGGCCGGACTGCGGACGGACGTAGATGACCTCGCCCTTCATCGGAGGACGCCGGCCGTCGACGCGGGCCACGATGTCGTGGTCCTTGCCGTCAAGGTTGGTGTGGCCGTAAACGTAGGCATCGGCGCCGAGTTCTTCGACGACGTCCACCTCCACCTTCAGGCCCTCACCGTGCGGCGCGGTCTCCAGGTCTTCGGGGCGGCTGCCCAGCGTGACGGTGGAGCCATGCGCCTCTTCGAGGACGTCCCGCGGCACGGGGTAGACGGTGCCGCCGAACTGCACGCCGCCGTCGACGACGGGAAGTTCCAGCAGGTTCATGGCGGGGGAGCCGATGAAGCCGGCAACGAAGACGTTCTTGGGGCGGTCGTACAGGTTGCGCGGGGTGTCGACCTGCTGCAGCAGGCCGTCCTTCAGCACTGCCACGCGGTCACCCATGGTCATGGCCTCAACCTGGTCGTGCGTCACGTACACGGTGGTGACGCCGAGACGACGGGTCAGGGACGCGATCTGGGTGCGGGTCTGGACACGGAGCTTGGCGTCCAGGTTGGACAGCGGTTCGTCCATGAGGAACACCTGCGGGTTACGGACGATTGCGCGGCCCATGGCAACACGCTGGCGCTGGCCACCGGACAGTGCCTTCGGCTTGCGGTCCAGGTACTGCTCCAGGTCAAGGAGCTTGGCGGCTTCACGGACGCGCTCGGCGCGCTCTTCCTTGGAGACGCCGGCGATCTTCAGGGCGAAGCCCATGTTGTCGGCCACAGTCATGTGCGGGTACAGCGCGTAGTTCTGGAAGACCATCGCGATGTCGCGGTCCTTCGGGGGAACATCGGTGACGTCGCGGTCACCGATCAGGATGCGGCCTGCATTGACGTCCTCAAGGCCTGCGAGCATGCGCAGGGAGGTGGACTTGCCGCAACCGGAGGGTCCGACGAGGACCAGGAATTCGCCATCGGCGATGTCGATGTTGAGCTTATCGACGGCGGGCTTATCTGTGCCCGGGTACAGACGCGTAGCGTTGTCAAAAGTAACTGTAGCCACAGTTATCAATCCCTTCACCGGCAGGTACGTGCCGGACGATCCGTTGTGAATGGTTCATGTTTATTCAGTTGTGTTCCTGCAAGGTGCTCCGCGTTTGGGCGCGGAGCACGGCGTGACGCCGCACGCTGGTTGTGCGCCACATCACACAAAGAGTATGCCAGAGGCTGCTCCCTTTAGCGCAAATGTTACGAACGTCACAGGTGGCGCCGGCCACATCCTAGCTGGACGCGGCTTGCGGGTCCTCTTCGGCCACGGCGATGCTCCGCTCCTGGAGCAGGGCCTCCAGCAGCTCGGCTATGTGGACTGGTGCCTCCACCCGGTATTGGGCCTGGGTGAAGTCGAGGCCCACTTTGACCCCGACATCCCCGGGCTCAAGCCGGCCAAACGCGTCCTCGTCCGTTACATCATCGCCGGCGAACAGTACGGCGGTGGCCCCGGTGGCTTGCCGAAGGAAGGTGACACCTTCACCCTTCGAGGCATTGACCACGGAGGTCTCGAGGACGCGTTTGCCTTCTTTCAGGTAGACGCCTTTGCGGTCCTGGAGGACCGACCGGGCGGCTGACACGGCGTCCTCTGCCACGTCATCCGAGGCAAGGCGGGTGTGCAGCACCACGCCGGCGGGTTTGTCCTCGAGGGACGTGCCGGGCGCTTCCTCGACAATGGCTGCCAGTTCAGCGCGCACTTCCGCGAGGAGCGCCTTCCGGTCCCCGTCCAGGGCCAGCTCCGTGGAACCCGGGCCGAGCCATGCTTCCGCGCCGTGGCTGCCGATCAGCAGAGTGTCCACCGGCGGGGACGCCACCTCCCTCAGGCTGGCGAGGGCCCTTCCGGAGATGAGCGCCGTCGTCGTGCGTGGAAGCACGGCGAGGCCGGCCAAGGCTGCGGCCGAGCGTGGAAGCGGCCGCGCATCCTGGGCCCGGCCGACGATGGGGGCCATGGTCCCGTCAAAGTCCATCGCCACCAGCAGGTGCTCTGTCCCGGCTATCCGGCGAAGGGCTTGGCGGAGTTCGGGGGAGAGCGCCAGCGGCGCTTTGGTGTGGCGGCCGTCAGGAGTCATCGCGGACCACTTTCTCGTTCAGGGCGCGCAGGAAGTCGGCGGACCAGTGGTCCACGTCGTGGTCCAGGATCTGCCGGCGCATGGACCGCATGCGCCGTGAGGCTTCGCGGGGACTCAGTTCCACAGCGGCCATGATGGTGTTCTTCAAGCCTGCGATGTCATGCGGGTTGACCAGCAGGGCCTGCTTGAGCTGGTCCGCAGCGCCCGCGAATTCGCTGAGGACCAGTGCGCCGTCATTGTTGTTGCGGGCGGTGACGTACTCCTTGGCCACCAGGTTCATCCCGTCACGCAGGGCGGTGACCAGCATGACGTCCGCCGCCAGGTACAGCGCCACCATCTCCTCCACGGGGTAGCTATGGTGCAGGTAGCGGACTGCGGTGTTTTCGAGGGTGTCGTAGGTGCCGTTGATGTGGCCCACAGTGCCCTCCACCTCCTCGCGGAGGAGCCTGTACTGTTCCACGCGTTCACGGCTGGGGGAGGCGACCTGGATCAGCGTGGCATCGCCCACTGTGAGCCGGCCATCCGCCAGGAGCTCTTCGAAGGCCTTGAGCCGGTGCCGGATGCCCTTGGTGTAATCCAGCCGGTCCACGCCCAGCAGGATGGTTTTGGGGTTGCCCAGATCCTGCCGGATTTGCCGGGCGCGTTCGATGATGTCCGGCCTGGCAGCAAGTTCGGTGATCTGCTTGACGTCGATTGAGATGGGGAAGGCCTGCGCCCGGGCGATATGGGTCAGCTGGCCGGTGTGGTCCTTGACGTGCACCTGCTGCTGCTTCACGCTGGCACCCAGGAAGCGGCGGGCGGAGCGCATGAAGTTCCCCGCGTCGCTGGGCCGCTGGAATCCCACCAGGTCGGCGCCGAGCAAGCCGTCGATGATGGCCTGGCGCCAGGGGAGCTGGGCAAAGATTTCCGGTGGCGGGAATGGGATGTGGTTGAAGAACCCGATCCGGAGGTCCGGCCGTGCTTCGCGGAGCATGCGCGGCACCAGCTGCAGCTGGTAGTCCTGGACCCAGACGGTGGCACCCTGGTCCGCGTGGCGGACCACGGCGTCGGCGAACCTGCGGTTGACCCGGCGGTACGCATCCCACCAGGTCCTGTGGAACTCCGGAGGAGCAATGACGTCGTGGTAGAGCGGCCACAGCGTGGCGTTGGAGAAACCCTCGTAGTAGAGCTCCACGTCGTCCGTGCTGAGCTGGACGGGGACCAGGTCCATCCCGCCGTGGCTGAACGGCTTGACGGTCTCATCCGGTGCGCCGTGCCAGCCCACCCAGGCGCCATCCGTCTTGGTCATCATGGGGGCGAGGGCGGTCACGAGGCCCCCGGGGGAGCGGCGCCAGCCTGACCCGTCGTCGCTGTCGTCTCCCGGCGCAACGCGGTCAACCGGCAGCCTGTTGGAGACCACCATGAAGTCGTACTTCGTATGGCCGGTGTGGCCTGAACCGGAACTGCCGGCCGTCGCCGTGCCGGCGGGTTTTTCCTGGACGGGTGTTTGCATTGCGGCCCCCTGGGGTTGCTTGTGCCTCTAAGCCACCCTAGCCGGACGGAATCATCGGGGCTATTCGTCCGTTGGTCAACCCGGAGGAATAGTTGAAACCGCAAGCTCCAAGTTTTCTCCCCTAAAATGTTGGGGGTGCCACCACGTGGTCCCCCTACGTCGACCGACCCAAGGAACTCATGAGCCCTGCAAACGAAGTACGTAAGTCCAAGGCTGAGCGAACCGCGGAGGCCCGCGAAAAGGCGCGCCTCATCCGGGAAGCCCAGGCAAAAAAGGACAAGCGCAACAAGCTGATGATCGGCTGGGGCATCGTGGTGGCTGTGATTGCCATCCTGGTGGTGGTCGGACTTGTGGTTGCGGGCAACATCCAGCGGAATGCCCCGGTTGCGGACCAGGGGCCCACGCCTGCCAACGCCAACGTGCACGGGGGCGTGACCCTGCTGGCCAACACGGCCGTGGCCAAGACGGAGCCCGCTACGGTTGACGCGGCCTCCCTGGGGGATGCCCCGAAGACGCCGCCGGCTGAAGTGGTGGCTCCCGGTGCCGAGGCGGAGGCCGGCAAGCCGGTGAAGGTTGTCCTCTACGTCGACTTCATCTGCCCGGTCTGCAAGAACTTCGAGACGCAGTACAACGACCAGCTCACCACCTTGCGCAACGACGGCAAGATCACCGTGGAATACCGGCCGCTGGGCTTCCTGGACAGCCGGTCCACCACCAACTACTCGTCCCGCGCCGCCAACGCCGCCGCCTGTGTGGCCAACACGGCTCCGGAGAAGTACGCCGACTACTTCAACGCCCTGTACGCCCAGCAGCCTGCAGAAGGCAGCGCCGGCCTTTCCGACAACGACCTGAAGAAGATGGCCTCCGATATGGGCGTCAACATCGGTTCCTGCGTGGATGACAAGACCTACCGTCCGTACGTGAAGTACGCGACGAAGGAAGCCGCGGCCATCGGGGTGAGCGGGACCCCCACCGTCTTCGTTGATGGCAAGCAGTGGGGCAAGGGAGACAGCGCCCAGACGCCATTCCCGGACTTCCTGAAGGCAGCCATCGCCGCCAAGGGCTAAACCCCGTCATCCGCAGGGGCTCGTTCCGGAACCTTTCCGGGGCGGGCCCTTACGGTTTACCCGGCGGGCCATCCGGCGTTTTTACGCCCGGCGGGAGTTGGGCTACCCTTATCTAGCGCCTTCACGGTGCCGCCCCCAGGGGCACGCCTCCTTAGCTCAGTTGGCCAGAGCACCGCTCTTGTAAAGCGGGGGTCGTCGGTTCGAATCCGACAGGGGGCTCTCAAGCGGCGTTGACCTGCGGTTTTATTACACGACGGGCGCCCAAAGTGGGCTCATTCCGACATAACTCACCATAAACTCACCATTTTGAGTTTCAGGAACGTCCTCTGTGAGGGCGATTTTCACCTCATCGATGGACCAGGCTGGGGCTTGAACGGTTCGAGGACCGCGCGGGTGTCCAGGGCTTCCTTGTACTCCTCGACGTAATGCTTGGCGGTCATTGAGACCTTGGAATGCCCTGCCTGGTAGGCTGCGGCCTCAACGCCCATGGTTCTGGCTATGAGGGTTGCATTCGCTTTGCGGAACGTCTTGAGGGTGACCCAGCCGAATCCGATGGAGTCCGCTGCCTTGCGCCAGATCTTTCCGACGTTGTTCGCGTCGCTGACGGTACCCGTGGACGAAGGAAAGATCAGATTGAGCGGGTTGGGCGTGAGGGCCTTCACCTGTCGTTCCCGCCTGTCCTGAAGCTGAGCGACCAGGTAGGCAGGCACGGTGACATGGCGAATGCCGTGCTGGGATTTCGGATGGTTCTGGATGGCGACGCCCCCGTTGCTCGTCCTGATGACCGTTGCATTGACGAAGATCGTTGGTGGATCGGATTCCAAGTCGAGATCGTCCCAGCGCAACGCGAGGAGTTCGCCAGGTCTTACTCCAGTGCTGATGAGGAAATCGACCATTTCGTGGAGCTCCTGAGTCCGGGGCCGGCCCAGGGCAGGTTCCTTTTCCCAAGCGATCAGCTTGGTCCGGAGTTCCTGGAATTGTGCAGCGTCCAGTGCTTGAGGTTTGGCCGTTTGCGTCCTTGGAATGGACAGGCCAAGGACAGGATTGACGGACACGGCGTCGTGTCGGAGGGCAATTTTGAACATCCAGGAAAGCACCGCTCCGCAGGTCCTCGCCGTGGACGGTCCCGTGTCGTCGGCAACGTTCCGGATGAAGTAGTCGATGACTCCGGGCGACGCTTCACCTATCCGGATGGATGCCAGCTTTGGGGCAATGTATTTCTCGACGGTCGTGGCGTACTTGTCTTTGGTTCTGGAAGCCTTATCGGATCGCTCCAGCTCCACCAGGAAGACCTCGGCCAATTGAGCGATCGTGCTGGCCGCGCTCACCATGGAGTTGCGGGGTGTCTGACGATGCTGCAGCTTGAGGTGCAGTTGCTGACGCGCCGAGGCAGCTGACGGGCCACGGGCCTCTACCTTGCGGAGCTTCCCGTCCATGTCGCGGTAGTGCGCCCGCGCGCGCCACGTCTTGGCCGTAGCCCGATCAATGCTTACGACTCCCCACGTGCCGAGAGGAGTCGGTTGCCTGCTCATGTTCCTTCGCCGCGAGCTATTGCTCCGCGTGCAGGGAAAGCCACGCGGCGAAGTCCCGACTGCTGATCCGCAGATGCCTTCCGATACGGTACGCCGGCGGACCCACGTGCTTCGCGCGCCACTGGTAGAAAGTCTGCTCCGGAATTTGGAGCTGTGCGCAAATCTCTTTTGGCGTCAGCCATTTGTCCTCCGCTGCGTCTACTGAGCTGCTGCGTTCTGGCACTGTCGTCATGAGGGTCTCCGCTGTGTCTATTGCCGGCATGGTACTGGTTCATGGGAGTAAGCGCTCTGGACCGCATGACGTTGCTGCCATCGAGCCTGTAGATGGATCTACAGGGTCGGGGGTGCGCTTGACTGGGCTTGGCCGCCCTCTTCTGGTCCGGGCTTAAAGTTGCCATCCATCAGCAGTAGGTGATCCTTGCGTGTGGGGACCGTTGTTGACCCAGTTTGTGGTAGCCAGATCCTCTGGCGGGCGGTAGCGAGCAACTTCGTCGATGGCTTGTTCAAGGCCGGCGCGTTCCTTTTGCTGGGCCCATTCGTAGTCTGCAGGCACAGGACCCAAGGGGAGCGGAGAGTCGCCGATGCCCCACCTGTCTCTGAAGATCGCCACGCCCCGAAGGACTTCGAGAACGTCTTCTGATGGGACAAGTGGAGGCAGGGACTCGAGAAGGTTGTGCTTCCAGTCGGTCTCCAGCATCAAAGCGTCCTGAGTTACCTGTTCTTGTCGGTGTTGGATCCGAGCCCGGACCTGTTCCATTAAGTTGGCGAGGTCGGGACGAGCTGTCCGGACACTTTCGGGTATATCGGCTGGCCCGTTCCTCGGCATCTTGGCGATGTATTGATGGAACTGGTGGTGAAGGACGGCTGCAGGGTCCTTTGCGGAGGCGCCCGTTTCCACAACGCCGCGTACAAGGCGTTCTGCGCCCGGGCGGTTGATTGACGATGCACGGCGCCAGGCCGCCACGGCCGCACCCCAGGAAGGTGATTGCTGCAACTCGGCAACTGCCCCGGTGCCGTGGCACTCGACTACCTTGGACAGGTCTTCTGCCCCGGCGATTTGAGCGAGGTAGTCGTATTCCGCGCTGAGCCGTTCCAGGCTGCCTCCAGTTGCTTGTTCTGTTTCGAGGGTTTCGTGGGCAGTGCGTTCAGCGCCTTCGGCGGCGAGGACCTCGGCAAGGATCTGGCGCCAGGACGGCCGCGCGGCAGGGTCGAGAACCTCGTCGTCGAGCGGGTCGTTTTCGCAGACGTAGGCGTGGTTTCCGGTGCGTCCGCGGCTCATGCCCACATAGAACAGTTCTCGGGTGAGGCGTCCTTGGGTTACGACTGTATGGCTGGTGTCGACGGTGATGCCTTGCGCTCGGTGTGCCGTGGTCGCGTATCCGAGCTCGACCGAGGCTTCAAGATAGTCACGGCGCAGAATGGCGGTTGCGCCGGTGTCTCGCCGGGCGGCCAGGAGTGAGCCGTCGAGCCCGGATACGCGGACGACGTCGAGCAGTGTTCCGTTACGGATGAAGCCGCCGGCGCTGTCCCTGAGGGTGCGGTCGTTGCGGCGGGCGATGATGGTGTCCCCCCGTCCGGCCCGTTCCCCGTCGCTGATCATGACCGTCTGTTCGGCATCCACGGCGCCTTGGTTGACGCGGTCTGTCTGGGCGCGTTCGTTGAGCATGTGGACGCTGTCGTTGTCCGGGGCGATAAGGATGGATGTCTTTTCGGCGAGGGTATCGGTGTGCCAGTTCAAGTAGGCCAGGTCGATCATGTCCAGGTAGTTCCCGTGGCGCAGCCGCTGGTGCCGGTCGTACGCGGCGATGGCCGAATAGTTCCCGGCACGGAGTTGCAGGGAGGCGTCCCGTTCCCAGGGCTGGTCGAAGCGCCAGATGGTGGTCAGCCGGGCGGTTTTGTGTTGCCGGTCCAGCCAGCCGAGGATGCCGCCGGCGTCGATCGCGTCGAGCTGGGCAGGGTCACCGACCAGTAGGATCTTGGCTCCGGCGTCCCTGGCCTGGGTAACCAGGGAAGACAGCTGGGCTGTCGACACCATTGAGGCCTCATCGACGACGACGAGCTGGTTGGGGTGGAACCGCCATCTGTTTTGTTCCGCGGCGAGCCATGTAGCTTGCTGCGCCAGACGGGTCGCCAGAGGACTTCGAGGGATCGCGGCATCGCCGAGTCGCCGCTCCAGAGTGAAGAACCGCTCTGCCCGTTGGGCGACGCCTTGACCGACTGATTCGTGCAGCCACTTGGCGACATTCTCCGTTGTCATTGCTAGTTCGCGGCCTAGGATTTCTGCGCTCGCCGCAGCCGGCGCGAGCCCGATGACACTACCCGCACCGTGCACTGTTTCCCAGGCTGCCTTGATCGCGCCGAGCGTGGTGGTTTTGCCGGTACCGGCAGGTCCGACCACGGCGTCCAGCCGGTTGCCGCTCGAGAGGACCTCGCCGGCGACGGCGCGCTGGTCGGCGTGCAGCTCAAAGCGACCGTGATGTCGGTATTTGGTGAGTGCCTCCATGGCGAGGGCGGGGCGCACGGCGGGTCCGCCGTCGTCGTCCCTCGCTGCCATCACGGAATCTTCGCAGGCCAAAGTCCGGGTGTCGGTGTAGAGACGGGAGCCGTGGAAGTCGAACACCGCCCGGTCTCCATTCCGGAGGTCGGGCCGGGCGTCCGGTGGGAGGCTGTATCGGTGTTCGTTGAGCGCGACGGACTGAGTTTCTGCGGCGCTCGCGACGGCGTCGATCATCGCGTTACGGTCCCCGGGAGTTTCGCAGCGGACGTCGGCGCACACTCGTTCGGCTTCGGCGAGGAGATTCCAGCGATTCCAGGTGGCGCGCTTGGCCGCAACCCGTTGCCGGGTCACGGCGGCGACGGCGTCGATCCAGTTCCCGGTGAAGTCGTTGGAGGTGAACGGTGTTGGGTGTGAGCGGTGAATGGTGTCGGCCAGGACGAGGCCCGGCTCGAAACCCCTGACCTTCGCCCGCGCGTGCCATTGGGCCGAGAGCTCATGGAGTGGCGCGATGGTTTGGGGTTTAGGGGTTCTGGTGGAGAGGGTTGCTTGTTGGCGGAGTTTGAGGGTGGTGGTTGCCGTCGGGGGAGCGCCGTGCTGTGTGGCCCATTCGGCGACGAGCTTGTCGGTTTCAAGGTCGATGAGGCGGGAGCGGTTCGAGAATTCGCGGACCAGATCGTCGTCGATGCCAGTGAGATGCTGGCTGGGGTTGTGAGTGCTCGAAGCCGGGGCGCGGATTTCTGTATCAGTGCCCAGGTTCCGGTAGAGGGCGTCGAATAACAGGCCGTTGTAGCGCTCGCTGGCAGCGACGGCGGCCTTGTAGAGGGTTCGGGAGTCCAAGGTGACCCAGGCATCGTCGGTGATGCGTTGGACACGGTTGGCGATGACCACGTGGGTGTGCAGTTGTGGATCCCCGGCACGTGATTCCCAATGGTCGAAGGCGGCGGCGATCGCACCCCTGGTGCCGAGGTGGGCGATGCCGCCGCGTCCGGAACGGGTGTGGATGACCGAATCTTCGAGCCATTCCATGGCGGCTTTGACGGTGGCGTGGTGGGTTCGCAGGATTTCGTCCTGGACCGAACGCGGACTCAATGCCCAGAGGACCGACACGGATTTCGGGACGCTGAAGGTAAGGTCGAAGCCGACGACGGCATTGCGCGTTTCGGTCCGGCCCTGAGCCGTTTTAACGACCGTGGGTTTGCTGTGTGGCCGTCCCAAAGGAGCGGCGGTGTCCGGGTGGACGGCGTACTCAAAGATTGCTTTCGCGTCGGTTTCCGTGACGGCATCTTCGACGGCGCGGTTAATGCCAAGCAGCCCCGAACCGATCCAGCGTCCCGGTGGCGTGCCGGCCTTCAGGTAATAACCGGTGGTATCAACCGGGGCGAGCGTCAGATCATCCATCATGGTGGTCTTGAACAGATACCTGAGCCCGGACTGGGCAGAGAGCCGGGCGATCGACATCGTCATGCTCTACGCCTTGCCTCGCGGGTCGGCCTGGCGCCGGCTGTAAGAAGACCCCCGGCCGACGTTCGCCTGGTCTATCGGTGCTACAGGCGAACAGAAGCGTTTCGACGCCTGGGACGGATTAAAGCCGCCCTCGGACGCCTTGCAATAATTCGTGCTCACGTTGATTCATCTGTCTCGCATCGCGTAGCCGCATGACCCGACCGTGAGCCGGGGCTCACGGCCGCGCCTTGGGTGCCAGAGGTGTGAATGTTGCGGTGTGAATGTTGCAGTGTGTGCGCCAGCTCGTTCCAGGGCGGAGGGATGAGAATTATTGAGTCGTTTGGCCGCCTCGCCTCATAGGTGCAGGCGAGGTCGGTGCGGTGCCCCTGGGCGGGCTGGATGGCGGCGGAGGCGAAATGCCCTACCGACAGCGACTGAGTCCGAGGCCGGCCCCCGGCACGACGCCGTTCCAGCTCGTTCGAGCCGAGGTCCGGCTCACGGGGCTCGATGCCTGTGAAATGTCATATGCGCTGTTATCGGCGTTTCCCCGCTCGGCGGTGGGCGGTCAGAGAAGAGGGCGTATGAAAGCCGTGGCAGCCTGCATGCCGTAAATCTCGTCCAAAGTGTCCAGGATTTCCTCAGGCGACTGCCGCGGATGGTTGCGGCCCGTCCTTTGGGCCATGGCCTGTACTGCGGACCGCCTGAGCGTTTGAAGTCACCGACAGCGAACCGCTACCTTCAGCTCAATTTTATATACGTCGAGAGTAGTCGTGCGGCGGCCAGAGCGTCCGCGGCTGCGGTATGTGCTTCTCCGGTTTCGATGTTCAGCCGTTTGCAGATTTCAGCTAGGGAAGCTTTTTCTCCCGGGTAGTAACGCTTTGTCAGCTGCATCGTGCACGTCGAAGGCCAGTCCGGGACGGTGGCTCCGGCGCGTTGGAATTCGGATCTGAGGAAGCCAAGGTCGAAGTCTGCGTTGTGTGCCACTAGCGTTCGTCCGGCGAGTTGTTGCTGGACTGCGGGAAGCACGTCTTTGAAGCGGGGGGCGTCCTTGACGGCGTTGTTGGTGATTCTGTGGATGTGGCTAGGTCCGGTTGATCGGTCTGGGTTGATGAGTGTGGACCAGACGTCGTGCACTGTTCCGTGTTCGCTGACGTGCACGATGGCGATTTCAACGATGCGGTCCTGCCGTGACGAGAAGCCCGTTGTTTCGATGTCGATGACCGCATAAGGCCCGAGCTGCGCGAGGTCATTGAGAGGTTCGTTGGTCGGTTTACTGGACGGTTTTGGCTGATACGTTGCCGGGTCGTTGCCCAAGTGGGCTGTCGCCTCGGCCAGTTTCTTGACGAGTGGCCAGGTTTTCTTGATGTCGAGCGCTGCGGCTGCATAGGAGTGCGTGAGTAGCTCATCGTCGAGGAGGGCGTCGTGTTTGTCGCGCTCTTTCACGGCAACGCTGCTGGCGACTGCTGACGGCTCGGGCGGCGGGGTTGTTGCTAGATGTCCAAGAAGGGTGGCCACTTCCCCAGGAGTCGTCTTTCGGAGCGTCAGTCCGAGACCGTCGAGGCTTGATTCAAAGTTTTCGGCGCCAAGAAGCACGTGGAGCGTGTTCATGGTCCTGTCACCGGTCCAGGGGAAAAGTAGTGTGTCATCGCCCCAGACGATGAGCTGGTTCGCTCTGAGGCCGAGTCTGTCGTACGCCGCCCTGCCTTCTGCGAAAAGAGTCCGTGCCGTTTCGTCCAGGTAGACGGGCACATATGTTTCCTCGTAGAGCTGTTTCATTCGTTGGCGTATGCCCTCGGCGATCTGGATGCCGCTGCCAGCGAACGCTGGTGGCCGGCCGCCTCCTGCCTGTGCGAGGTTGATGACTTTGCTGGATGTATCCACGTCAAGGACACGCCACCGGCGTCCTGCGAAGATTAGAAGTCCCCCTTCAACGAGCGGGTGGTCAATGGGGATGGATCCGAGGGCCCGGCCTGAGGAGATGAGGCGGTACTCCTCTGCTGTTTGGAAGGCAGTGTAGAAGCTGTAGTGGTTGATGAGCCGCTCGCCCGTGGTTCCAGGCAGAAGAGTGCCGTCGGAGGACTGCGTGATGATGTCGCGGGTTCCCAGGTTGCGGAGCAGCTGGATGTACATGGGTTGATCGATATGGCTGAACGGTCCGGTTTTGCATAGTGCAGTGTGGAGCTCGGCCGCTGTCGCACCGCCGTGCTGGGCGATCACGGACAAGGTCTGTTGGATCAGGGTGGAGAGGTGGAGACCGTCGGTGTTGGGTGGTTCGTACCATTTTTCGAGAAGTAGTTCGACAGTGGCGACAGTTTCGAAGAGTTCGGCGCGTAACTGGTCCATGGGAGGGGTTCGGTGATTGACCGGTCGTTCCGATACGTACAGGCGCAGGGTGGCGGGTTTCCCTCTTCGTCCCGACCTTCCCAATCGTTGGCGCAGACCGGAAACACTTCCCGGGGCTCCGATTTGGGCGACGGTGTCGGCGGAGCCGATATCGATTCCCATCTCGAGTGTTGAGGTGCAGACCGCTGTTGTTGGTGTGTCCGCTGCCCGTAGCCGGGACTCGACATCTTCCCGGTATTCCTTGGACAGGTTTCCGTGGTGGGGGAAGAATTCGTTTCGGATCCGGGCGTGGTCACTGATGCCTTTAAGCAAGTCTGCATACGTTTCCACGCTGGCCCGCGAATTGGCGAAGACTAGGTTGTCCTGTCCTCGCAAGTGGCGGAAGAGGTGCTCTGCGATGGCTTGTTTGCCCGGATCGATGTCGGCGGGTTCATCTTCGCTGGTGGGGTTGTCTCCGTTGCTGACGTATCCGCGCAGTTGCATCCGGAGTTCGGCCGCGTCGTCATCGTGTCCTCCTATGACGCGGACGTCGTCTGCCTTGTCGAACCTAAGGAAGCGTGCCGCGATGATGGGGTCGGAGAGCGTGGCAGAGAGACCAATACGGGGAACACGCCGTCGGACGGCAAGCTCCACCCGGTGCAGCAAGGATTGCAGCTGGGCTCCGCGCTCAGTCCCGATGAAGGAATGCAGTTCATCGATCACCACGTACTGCAGTCCATTGAGCAGGGCGGGAACCCGGGTACCTTGAATGACGAACATGGCTTCCAGGGACTCGGGCGTGATGAGCAGCAGCCCGTCGGGTGACTCCTTCAGGGCGCGGCGGGCGCTGTCTCCGACGTCACCGTGACGGCGATGCATTGGCATGCCCGTTTTGCCGGCAAGGGCTTCAAGGCGGCCGTACTGATCGTTGATCAGGGCTTTCAGGGGTGAGACGTACAGGGCCTTCACTCCCGTGGGCAGCGCTGACCTCTCCTGTGCGTGCGCCAGCGATGAGAGGATCGGAAGCCATGCTGCTTCCGTCTTGCCGGATGCTGTCGCAGCACTGATGATGACGTCGGTATCGCCGCGGAGGATCGGTTCAACGGCTTCGGCCTGGGCAGGTCGCAGATGCTCCCATTTTTGCTCCCAAATCCAGGACTGAACGTTTCGGTGGAGCAGCCCAAATGCCTTATGGGCCGCGGATGGTTCAGAGCTTGAAGGTTGAAAGCTCATCGTCCGTGTCGTTCGTTGCTCTACGATCTTCAGCTGCGGCGAGGTCATTATCGAATTCGCGTGGGCCGGACGGCGCGGGGGACAGGACTTCGTTGGATTCCAGGGGCGCGAGGTCGGGGTTGGTCTCCCGCTCGAGCCGCAATCCGGTGATCAGGTCCTCCAAGGCGTGGTCGGGGTTTTGTTCGAGCACGGCGAGCAGGTCCAGGAAGCCTTTGATGGTGTTCCGTGGTGTGCGGAAGTAGGCGTCGCCAATGCGCTGGGAGCAGTGGCTCATGTACTGGGTGATTCCTTCGTCGCTGATGAGGTAGGCCGTCTCGTCGCCGGCCGCCTGGACATGGCGGAGTTTGGTCAGCAGGACGTAGAAATCTTCTGGCGTCAGGCTAGCCAGGCGAAGGACGGGTCCGGAATAGTCCACGAGGCCGTCGATGGCGTAGCTGTTCTCCTCCAGGCGTGACTGCAGTGCGGCGTACGAGTACAGGCCGCGGCGTGGGTCGAGCAGGAAGTCGGGTGTTCCACCGAAGATGAACCCGAGGCCCGCGGCGGTGCCTTGGGTGGAGTCGTTCAGGATCCTCAGGATTTGTTCATAGTTGGAGTTGCGCGCCTGAGTGTTGGCCAGTTTGTAGAGGTTGACCATCTCATCGAGGCAGATGAGGATTCCTCCGAAACCGGCCAAGCGGACGAAGCGGGCGAGAAGCTTGAGCTGGTCGTAGAAGTTGGAGTCATCAACCGTGGTTCTAACGCCCAAGGCTGCGCGGGCATCGGTGCGGGTGGAGAATTCTCCCCGCAACCATCGAACCGCGTCTGATTTGAGCTGTTCGTTGCCGGTGTCGTGTCCCTGCCAGTACTTGGCGATGACTTCGGCGAAGTCGTAGCCGCCGGTGAGTTCGGTGAGTTCGCTGAGGCTCCTGCGGATGATGCTCTGAACGGGTGTGCCGGTGTCCCGGGATTCCGTCATTGCCTGAGTGACGAACCGCTCGACGACGCTGGACATTGCGCCGCCGTCAGGTTTTGCCCGCGTGGCCATATTGCGCGTGAGTTCGGCATAGAGGCTGCGCGCTTGTCCACCAGTGGCGTGAAGTCTTCGGTCCGGGGAGAGGTCGGCGTGGACGGTGACAAGTTTCTGCTGCAGGGCGATGGAACGCACGACATGCAGGAAGAACGTCTTCCCGGAACCGTAGTCTCCAACGACGAATCGGCTGCCGGAGCCGCCGTCAGTAATCCTGTTGATATCGGAAAGGAGGGCTTTGACTTCGTTGACCCGTCCAACTTGGACGTGCTGCTGGCCGAGCCGGGGAACAACTCCCGATCGAAGTGACTGCAGCAGGGCGTCGCGTTCGCGCGGGCGGATGGCCGTGTGTGGGGAGGTCGTCATGCCAGGAGCTCCTGCAGTGCGTAGGAATTGATGGTCAGGGTTTCGTCGCCTTCAAGAAGGGGCTCGTCGGAGGCGTCCAGCGCGGCTTCGTTGACCGTGTCCTTGGCCCCTTCAGGGAGCAGCCCGTATTGTGCTGCGAGGTCTTCAAAGTCCGTCCATGGAAGTTGTTCACGTCCAGCCAACGCCCGGACGAGCTTGGAATGGGCCGGGTCCAGGTCACCAACGGCCGGGGCCGCCGATTCCTCGGCGGGGCTTGTACCGGGTGAGGCGTTCGGTGGTGCGGGGGAGTCGGTGGTGCCGGGGGTGTCCTCGCTGAAGATGTCACCCAGGAGCGCGGACACTTCCGCGGTTTCGGCCAATTTTGCTTGGATCGTCGGGGCGTCGAGCGAGTATCTGCCTGATGGGGCCGCCTCCGGAGCTGCCAAGGTTGGGGGTGCGGGGATGGGGTAGCCCGGATCGAGGTTCCCGGCTGGGCGCACCATAACAGGCCCCGCCGCGGGGGCGTTTTGTCCTGTGATGACGGAGTGGAGGCGGCTGGTGACCATGCTGGTGTCAAGGTCGAGGAGTTTGTAGATTTTCTGAAGGATGCTGACTTCGCTCGGTGCGATGCGGCCGTCGGCGGCCGCCAATGTGACCAGCATGTCGCCCCACGCGGCCTTTTGTGCGTCGGTGAGGGTGTTGAGTCGTTTCGTCAAGCCGGTGAGCTTCACCTTTGATGCCACCAACCATTGAAGATGGGCTCGCAGGCGTGTTCGCTCGGGCTCTGTCAGCTGCAGGGATGACTCGAGATGGGACGAGAGGTGATCGAGTTCCATGGCCGAGACATCGTCGTCGGCTGCGATCACGGCGGCCGCCATGTGGGTCATGGTCAGCGCGGTGTTGTAGGACGATGTCGCGGAGTGGGGGCTGCCGGGCTGGGTCCGGAACAGGATAACCGGCGTGATCGTGGTAATGGCTTGCCCGCCGAAGCGGACGTCGGGTTCGATACCGACCTCAAAACTGTCCAGAAGAGCCGCCAGATTGACCGCCTCGGGTTTCGACAATTTCTCTGTGTTGTTGGGTTGCCAGTGCTCAAAGAGCGCCTTTCCGGAGATTTCCACTGTCTTGTGGTCTTCGAGTTTTCCCTGCACCCAAGCCCGGAAGTCGCCGACCGGCCCGTCTGCATCAACGAGGAGGTCATTTGGCAGCAGTGCAGCGGCGGCCAGGGATCCGGCTTTGTCCGGGTTGCGGCCGAGCCACCTGCTGTAGGCATCCAGTTCCGCCGTGACCTCGTCGAACAAGGCAGCAAGCTTCTTTTGAGGTGCCCTCAGGGCGAAGACGTCGGGTGTCTCGCCGATGGTCATGCTTATGACCCCGATTTGGGAGCTGGCCGTTGTATAGTCGAGCCGCACTTTCGAAGCGCCCGGCCGGACGGTGAATCCGTCTCCATAGCTTCGGCGGTAGCACAGGCGGAAAAGACGCGTGAATTCTTCCGTGCAGCGCGTCGCCGGGGTGCGGACGGCGATTTCAGGATGGAACCACGCCCATGCCAAGGCCCAATCCGCGGGGATAGTCTTACCGTCAGCGGCAAAGGTACCCAAGACAACGCGAAGCGCCACGGGAACCTCCCACTGTGATTCCGTCAGGGCCGGCGGCGAGGGAAAGTCATCGACTGCCTGGAGCATGAGGAAGTCGATGACATCAATGAAACGGGACGCGTAAGAGTCGAACGACCCATGTGAATCACCGTAAACCGTAAGGAGATCGTTCATCTCCGACCTGATCCCGATTAGTTCCGGGGCAAGCTCTGGATGCTTGGCGATGTCAACGAAGACGCGGCGTTCGAGCCCATACATGAAAAGGAAAACGTAGCCTATCGGCGTCTCCGCGACTCGGCGGCCCTGTGCGAGCCAGGCAAGATAGGCTGCCCGACCCGCCGGGGTGATGTCTGCATAAGAGGGCCAATAGCCCAGACACTCGCCCGACAAGTCCGGATTACGGTGATCGACCCGAAGCGTGGGATCGATCAGTGACGGCTCCACACCTCCTCGGGGGGAAGTAAGGCCTTGTCCGGCATAGACCATCCCTGGGATGCGGATACCGTGGCCGAGGTCCAGCGACTCATTCGCTCCACACCATCGAGGCTCACGTTTGACCGCAGCAGCTGGTAATGCTGGCTCCGCCATCGGGGGTTTATTCTCCGGTACAGGAACCAGCGCAGGTTCAGCTGGCGGAGGCGCAGCCAGCTCCGGCAGATCCACGGGTTCGGGGATGCTTGGAGGACTGGAGAAGCCAGGGGCAGGGATGGCGGGTGCTTCGAAAGCCGCGGCAGAGTGTAGGCCCTTGGCGAAGAAGGAAGCGGCCTGTGCGCTTGATACCTGAAAAATCCACCGGAAGCCGGCCACGGTGCTTAGTTCGAGCTCCGTGTACTTCATGATGGGCAGCACCGGATTGTTCTTGAACCGGCGGTCGGGGCCGCCCTTCTTGTTTACGTACTGCCAGGTCGATCCGACCTGCACGGCATCCGAAGGCGTTACCCCGGGGGATTCGATGAAATTGGTCAGTCGCTCCTGAATCCGCAGTGAGGCATAGGGGATGTCAGTGAAGGCGCCTTTGCGGCCGAGGAGGATGCGGTCTGGTAGGAAGTACATTGATGTGCCGTCGGCAGTTACGCCCGGCACAGCAATGTTCGTCATCAGCTCCCTCGGTCCATTATGCGTAACCCCAACAACGGAGCGGCCCACCAACGCCGTTGCACCAGCGTTGACCTTTTGCTGGTACCCCGCCCGTAGCGAACCAGCTTCGTTGATGCGCCAGAGCTTCTGCGACTGTCCTAACGAGTTTCCGGCGTCGACGAGCGCTTGGAACTGGCGGGCGTGCTCGTCATTGACATCGTAGAAAATCACCACAGAACGCCGTCCCCGGTCCCGCTGAACGACCCACCAAATCAGGGGAATGCCCAGCAACCAGATCAGGAGTCCAAAAGGCATCGTGATCAAGCCCAACAGAACAACCGCGATGACGACCCAACGCGTTAGCGGCTTGCGCCCTGCTGCCTCGTTGAGCTGCTGAACAAGGTCGTTAGCGGACGTCGGGGCAAGTGCCTGGATGCTGGCACCACGTTGGTCCTCAAAAACCACATCAGCGGATGCTGGTATGGAAGCTGCAGGGAGCCTGGGATGCTGGCCTGCCTGACTGGGTCGCCGGCCATCACCGAGAGATGCCTGATAGAAGACGCCCCCGGACCCCATGCGCACGTAGTTGCCGCGAGGGCCGGAGCCCACCCGAAAGCCCGGAACCCCGGCACTGACGCCCAGACCGGACTTACTCAGATTAAATCTGAACGGACCGGCCTTCAGGCTTTTTCGAACGTAAAATCCCACCATTACCCCCACGCCTGGCGCTGTGCCAGCAATGCAACCGAATCAATGAATCACATTGTTGCAGTAGCTTGGGTTGTTCCTTCAACGGAACACGAACGTTTCACACTGCAGCCTGCTCATGCACCCGCCTGAATTAAGTCAAGCGATCAAAGGCTGCGGCCCGGCCGACGGCCCAGCGCCAAAATTCGAGTGGTTGTCTCGAGAAGGATCTGTCATGCCGACGCTCCTTAGACTGATCGACTCGCGATATCCTCTCGCTATGGTCACCTACGCGGAGATGGGAGCGGATCCTATTGCGCAGATTTGGCAAGAGCTCCGGGCGCTCAGGTCACGAAAGCCAGGGGCGGCTTCTAAAGGAGACAGACTCGCAACCTTCGATGCCGCGTTAGAACAGGCCGAACAGCTCTTCATGGCCGCTGGGCAGGTCGGAACCGCTACGCAGCCGATACTTCTTTTCTATGGTCTGTCGCAATTGGGGCGAGCCATCGCGGCTGCATCTCCTCGCTTGTCGAATAACGAGTACAGCCTGAACGGACATGGCATAAGTGACGGTGGGCAGTTGCAGGGCGCGGCAGAGCACGGTCTCGGCCATCTCTTGATCTGCGGCGAGAAACGAGGGGCCTTTCCAGGTGTTGCACGGGCTCTCGACTCGTCCTCGATCCCCAAGGCAGTTCCGCTCGGCGACCTCTGGGAATTACTGCCCTATGCCGAGAGATTCCCGTTGCCTTACAGGGGCAAGCTTAGAAGACTCGACTTTGTCCCCGCGAGCCAGTACGGCGGTGAATTTGAAGGCAACGAGCGCGCCCAACTACAGCTATTGCCACCGGAACTTCAACTGAGCGTTGACAATCTCAACGAGGTTCCCGGAGACATTCTCGACAAGGAGTGGCAACTCCTGAAGGACTTCCTCAAGAGCTACCCAACTCTGAAAGGGTGGCAGATACCAGGAAACATCCAACGGATTCCTTATGGCCACGGGATGTCGACCTCCCACGGTCCATGGCTGAGTCTTTCGCTGTCTTTTGAAGTGGCAACGGATGGTTCCGAGGGGATGCCACCCCCTGAGCGTGCGGTGGCCTACCACGGCGCTCAGTATGTTTACCCCTCGCTCGATGATGATGGCAAACCAGCCCATCCCTTCATGCTGTGGTGGGCTGTCCTTTATCCACTCTCGCGTCTGGCTCGGTACTACCCGAATGTATGGATGAAACTGACGTCTATCTCGAGCAATCCTCACGCGGTGGCAATTGAGTTCATACTCCGCGAGGCCATCAGGGCAGTTCCCGAGGTGGCGCTCCGTTCGCTTAAGCGATTTGCCTGAGCGACGCTATTCAGCTGCTTCAGCGGAGTGTTCTTCCGGTGAATAGTGTTCGGTTGAGATCTAAGACCCCGGTCGGCAGGCGTCAATATAGCCTCCAGGCCACCTAACCTGACCTGAAATACGGGTTCTTTCTGACGTCAGGTTGGGGTGTACCACAACCAGACGCGGAGTTAGTGCCGAAGCGGCATTTCAGTTTGCGTCAGAGGCCAAAGTCAGGGCCAGAACTCGTATTCCGGACCGGGTGTGCCGGGTCAGGTCTTGGCCGAGAAGAGTTCCAATGCGATGTTGTCCGGGTCACGGAATTCCAGAATGTATGCAGATCCGATGTCCTTCACACCGCTGTGGGTCACGCCGCGCCTATCGAGCAATGCCTCCGCTGCCTCGAGATCCTCCAACCCGGCAACAGAAAAACTGAGGTGATCCAGACCCACCCGGTTTTCATCGAACGTATCCGAGGCGACCGGGCGCAGACCGAACAATGAATCCCCTGCCCTGTAGATCACGCCGTCGAAAAGGAATGCGAGCTGCTCCCGCGTCGAGGCATCCGCATCCTCGGGAACCTCGTAAGCGACCGGCCAACCAAAAATGTCTTCATAGAAAGCGCGGGACCGGACAATGTCGGTCACCGTCAGCCGGATATGTGCGTAACCATTCGTCGATACAGGCATGCCTGAGATCCTCCCACAATCGCCTGTAACGGGCCATGGGGTGCCCGACACGCAGTAGACGGCAAAGGGGGCGGAGCAGCCAGCGGACGCTATGGCGTTTGGCGGGTTTTTCACGGCGCCTGCAGTGAGTCCGGCGACCGGGACTACGGCAAGGGTTGAGGCGGCGAAGACCCGGCCCCATGCGGAGCAGTGTTCGCCTTGGAACGCGGCGATTCCGGGTGGAAGGGTGCGTTTGCTCGCGTCGCTAATGACGGTAAGCGCCCATACGTATTCGTCCCGTGAGGCGAGGAAGGAGAAGACGGCGGCGGTGGCCAGGGTGGGGCGGGCGAGGGGCCAGGTAGAGGCGCCGGAATTTGCGGCGATTTCCTGCACCGTCGACGGTCATCGCTTCGTCCAGTTCGCGGGCCGCGCGTCGAAGAAGGCGCGCAGCAGGAAGGTCATGAAGGTGATTTGGCCTGCGGTGTTGAAGAACACCAACCCGTCCGGTGCATGATGCCCGCGGGAAGGCTTTGCCCCCGCCGGACGTTAGAAGTCCCTGTACACCATCGAAAGGAACGTACCCATGAGCAAGACCTGGTTTATCACCGGCGCGTCCAAGGGCTTTGGCCGCGAGTGGACCGAAGCTGCCCTGGAACGCGGAGACAACGTGGCAGGCACCGCACGGAAGCTCGAGACTCTTGACGACCTCGCCGCGAAGTATCCGGAGACCTTCCTGCCAATCCAGCTTGAGGTCACCGACCGTGCTGCCGACATCGCAGCCGTCCAGAAAGCCGCAGAGCACTTCGGCCGGCTCGACGTGGTCGTCAACAACGCCGGCTACGGACATTTCGGCATGATCGAGGAACTCGCCGAAGCCGAAGTCCGGGCCCAACTCGAGACGAACCTGTTCGGCGCACTGTGGGTCACCCAGGCGGCACTTCCCATCATGCGGACACAAGGCTCGGGGCACATCATCCAGGTGTCGAGCATCGGTGGGATCAGCGCCTTCCCAACCGTCGGCGCCTACCATGCATCGAAGTGGGCCTTGGAGGGCTTCTCCCAGTCACTCGCCCAGGAAGTGGCAGGCTTCAACATTCACGTGACGCTGGTGGAGCCCGGCGGGTTCTCCACCGACTGGTCAGGGCCGTCCGCCTCGCACAGTGAGGAGATGGACGTATATGACGAGGTCCGCAAGGCCGCAGCAAGCCGCCCCTCCGCCAACAACAAGGGCAACCCCATGGCCACCCGGAGCGCAATCCTCAAGGTGGTGGACGCCGAGAACCCGCCCCTGCGCATTTTTTTCGGTAAGGCGCCCCTGGACATCGCTACAAAGGATTACGAGTCCCGGTTGGCAACGTGGAACGAATGGCAACCGGTGTCCATCGAAGCCCACGGCAACTAACTCGCTAATTCACCAGGTCCCAGGGAGCGATGAGCGGCATCCCGCTCATCGCTCCCCATACGGACGTGTACTGGGCTGTCCGGACGCCTTTGGACATTTCGTGCAGACGACGGGTTGGGGTGGACCCGGCTGGAGGTGACTAAGTTGTGACTTGCAGGGCTCGTGGTGACTGGGTGGGTTCTGGCCCACGCGAGAGTGACACGGGCGCCGTCGCATCGGACAGGACGAGTGACCGAAAGGCAACCATTACTCTGCGAGGGAAAGCGCGGAGCCGCCAGTATCTCCGGGGGAGAGTCGCGCGCTGATTATGCTGCGAGCCGTTGCTCCGGACTCCAGTCGCGAGCAAAGCCCTGAACTTCAACGAAGTCAGGGCTTTGCTCGGTGCGGGGGTTGGTCAGGCGTTTTCGAGTTCTGCTTCCAGCTCTTTGAGTTCTTCGGAAAGAGTGGTTTCTTCGATGAGGGGAGCTGCTGCTGCGACGCCGGCGACTTCTTGGAGGGCTGCACCGTTGGTGGCTGCGGGCCAGCCGATGGCTTCGTCGGCGCCTCGGAAGTTCCGGAGCCACCAGGCCCAGTCCTCCGGGACGAGGCTGAAAGGGTCCTGGTAGCCCAAGAGCCGCGCGGCGTAGACGGGCCAGTGGGCGTTCGCGAGGGCGGGGCGCCCGAGGTAGACGAGGTCGAGCAGATCTTCCTGGATTACCTTGTTGGCGAGTTCGGGCTGGCCCAGGTTCCAGCTGGTCGCGACCGGGATGCCTACTTCGGTGCGGACGCGGGTGGCGTTTTTCACCATGCCGCCCAGAGCGCCGATGGGGATCTCGCCTTGCATGTTGTTGGTATTGAAGCCGATGCTGACGTCGGCGAGGTCCAGGCCGTGTTCTTTCATCCAGCCGATTGCCGTGATCGATTCGTCGACGGTGGCGCCGTCGGGGTGCAGGTCATCGATGCCCAGCCGCATCGTCAGGGGGATGTAGTCGGGGAGGGTGTTGCGGACTGCGTCGAGGGCTTCGAGGTGGAAGCGGGTGCGGTTTTGAAGGCTTCCGCCGTATTGGTCGGTGCGCTGGTTTGCCAGTGGGGAGAAGAACTCGGAGCCGAGGTAGCCGTGGGCGAAATGCATCTCGACCCACTCGTACCCGGCTTCCACGGCCCGACGTGTGGTGTCGGCGTAGTCCTGCATGAGCTGGGCGATCTCGTCGGTTGTCAGTTCACGGGGGACGTAGGGCATGTCGCCGCCGTAGGCGATGGCAGATGGTGCGCGGGTCTGCCAGCCCGCGTCGTGCTCCGGGGGCAGCATGTGGCCGCCCTCCCATGGGGTGACCAGGCTGCCTTTGCGACCGGTGTGACCGAGCTGGATTCCGGCTACCCCTCCCATGGATTTGATCATGTCAACGACCCGCTTGTGGCCTTCGATCTGGTCGTCGTTGTAAAGGCCGGCGCAATGAGTTGTGGTCCGACCGTCGGGGGTGATGGCGATCTGCTCGGGGAAAACAAGACCAAATCCGCCCGCGGCACGTGCGCCGAGATACATGAGGTGGAAGTCGTCCAGTTTGCCATCGGTTGACCGGTACATCGTCATGGGAGACATCGCGATGCGGTTGCGCAGCGTGACGCCCTTCAGCGTGTAGGGGGTGAAGAGATGCGGCATCAGGAGCCCTTTCTGAACGGTTCAGAAAAACGAATGAGTCCAGTTGATCAGTGGTGGGCAATGGAGCCGATTTCGCGGCCGTTGCCGGTCCGTAAGTTTCTTCTCACCCAGGTCAATGACTGAGGTGAGGTCCTTGATCGGGCTGACACGGGCCCTGCGGACAGGACCTCGGTGAGCAGCAGACCCCCGGCCCTCACCGGCCGCCTGGTCTGGAAACCGTGCGAGCACTGATTGCCGACCACGCCAGTCCGTGGCGCAGCGACGTTTTGGCCCTTGCATTGAGCGGTTCCTTTCCGCGGGGCCGGGGACTGCTGTTCGTGGATTCCTCCTTGCTGGGGGGCATCACGTCGTTTTCCTGAAGGCGCGGGGACGTCGCTTGGATCAGGACCAGTGGGTGAAGTCTGTTTTGCGGATTTTGCCGTGGACGCCTTTGACGGCGTCCACGACTTGGCTGATTTCGAAGTCGGAGGCCGCGGAGAGGTATGCCATGGCCGCTTGGCGGGGTACTCCGAGGTGGGTGTTGAGGAAGGTGACGGCGTTGCGGACGGCTTTGCGCATGGCTTCGTTGAGGTCTTCGTCCATTCCGGATGGGATCCAGTGGGTGGGGGTTTCCAGGAAGGGGTTTTTCAGGAGACCGGCGTGCATGGCTGCGTCGTTGGCGTTGATGAGGGTGAGTCGCACGGTGGCGCGAAGGGCTGCTTCGAAGGCTGTCAGGGCGACTTCCCCGTTTCCCTGGGCGAAGTGCAGGTCTCCGACGTAAAAACCGGCTCCGGCTGTTTGAACGGGAAGGTACAGGGAGTCTCCGCCCGCAGCTCTTGAACTTCACGCTCTAGCTCCTTCAACCGGGCCCGTTCCGTCACCGTCAGATCCGTCTCCGTGCCACCGTTTGGTTGGCCGCCCGATACTTGATGAGCCAGTTGCGGAGCGTCTCGGGGCCAACACCGTACGCGGTGGCCACGTCCGTGATCGGCTTGGACGTGTCGATCACCTCGCGGCACAGCTCGTCCTTGAACTCCTGAGTGAATCGTCTACGTGATGCGGTGATGCGGTTCTCTACTTTCGGTAGACCCTCATCTTAAGAAGGCCCACTGTCCGAGATCTCCACGGCAGCCTCGGATGCGACCCGCTGCCGGTCAGGTGCCGGGACCCCATCGAGGAGGGCTGCTGTGGGTTCCGGGGCCAGGGCCAGTCGCGGTATGCGGTGAGGGTCGGTGGCGATGAGGTCGCCTTCGCGTTTGTTCGCGCGCCATAGCAGTGATTATGTCAACCCTTTTTGGTCCCGGCAGGACGGGCTATATCTGGCCCCACCGCGCTTTAGCTGGCTGCTTGTTGGTTGAGGGTGTGGGCGAGTCGGTAGGAGTCTGTGCCGGTTTCGATGATGGTGCCGTTGAAGGTGAGGCGGTCCACGATAACGGCGCAGAGGCATCGGGAACTGTTCAGGAATCCGCCGCTGTTTTTTGGCGAAGATGCCGGTGTAGCCCCAGCCGTGCCCGGCCAAGGCCCTGAGTCTTCCTGGGGGATGGGTCCGATGTCCAGGATGTCTATGACAAGCATGTCTCCGGGCTTGCTCCTTCGACGGCGAACAGGCCGCTGAGTTTGTGCACTGACATCAGGGGTGCGTTGAGGATGTCCTGGGCTGAATCGTCATTGAGGATGGCGTCGGCGTCGAACCATTCCTGGCAATGAAACCCGGAAGGAGTCGGCGGGTTTGACTGTGGCTACCGGCGGTGTTTCGGGGTGCCACCGGTTGTGTCCGATTTTGGCCTGGTCATCAAAATTCCTGGATGAGTCGAGGGGAAAAATAAGGTTTGGCATCGGCGCTGTCCTTGGGCACGGTTATGGGCGGTGACGTTTTTGATGGAGAGGCTGCGTTTTTCCGCATGCCGGGTCCGGGCCGTCAGGGCGGGGGTGTTGCTTCGGAGGTGCTGTTTTCTGTCCCTGGCAGGCGCGGCGGGACGGAAAACAGCACCTCCGGTTTCGGTCACTGGTGTTGGCGATGGAATGTGGGGTGGTTAGTCCTGGGGGGCGAGCAGGTATTGGCCGGTTTTGTCTGTTGAGAGTGAGAGCGAGGAGATGTACTGCTTTTCCCCGTTGGGGCCTGGCTGGGCGGAGAGGATCATGTCGGGGCGTTCAAACTCGAGGCCGGTGACATGGCAGAGCAGCTTGGCGTCGGAGGGGTTTCCGTCGGGGTCGAGCATGGGCAGGTCGATACCGTCATCTGTGCGCCTGAGGTAGAACTTGCCTTTGGTCAGTACGGCCAGGGCCGGGGTGGCCAGGAAAGCGATGCCGATGGCGAAGATGGGGGAGTAGGACTGGACGGCGGCGCCGAAAGCGCCGAAGAAGATTGCGATGGACAGCCCGGCCGAGAGCAGCATGGATACGAACCCGACCGGGTTGACGGGGTAGAGCATGCCCCGGCGGAATTCGGGGTGTTTGGGGGAAATCTTCAGGAGGTACTTGTTCACGGCGATGTCCGTGGCGACTGTGACGACCCATGCCATGGCGCAGTTGGCGTAGAAGCCCAGGATGGTGCTGAGGAATGCGAACATGTTCGCTTCCATCAGTACCAGGGCGATGCCGACGTTAACGATGACGAAGACAAGCCGGCCCGGGTAGTGCTTGGTCAGGCGGGTAAAGGAGTTGGTCCAGGCCAGGGAACCGGAGTAGGCGTTGGTGACGTTGATCTTGATCTGGGAAATCACCACGAGGACCACGGCCAGGGTCATGGCGAGCCACTGGGGCATCATTTCCTGGTAGACGCCGAGGAACTGGTGGACCGGCTGGTTGGCGGTGGCCGAAGCGGAGGGGTCCAGGGTGGCGATGAGGTAGACGGCGATGAACAGTCCGATGGCCTGCTTCAGCGCCCCGAAGATGACCCAGCCGGGTCCGGCCAGGATCACCGCGCGCCACCAGGCGCGGCTGTTCGCAGCGGTTTTGGGGGGCATGAAACGCAGGTAGTCGATCTGCTCGGCGATCTGGGCCATCAGGGACAGGCACACGCCCGCGGCGAGCATGACAGAGCCGGGGTTGGTTCCCCCGGAGCCTTCGGCACCCTGGTAGGAGAAGAAGTCCTGCACAGAGGCGGGGTGGGTGGCGATGAGGTAGACCAGCGGGACGACCATGAGCAGCAGCCACAACGGGGTGGTCCAGACCTGGAGTTTGGCCAGGGTGTTCATCCCGTAAATGACCAGGGGGATAACGATGACGGTTGAGACGAGGTAGCCGAGCCATTGGGGAACGCCGAGGCCTATTTCGAGTCCCTGGGCCATGATGGAGCCTTCGAGGGCGAAGAAGATGAAGGTGAAGACGGCGAAGATGATGTTCGTCAGGATCGAGCCGTAGTACCCAAACCCGGCACCGCGTGTGATGAGATCCAGGTCGATGTTGTAGCGGGCGGCGTAGTAGGCGAGCGGGAAACCGGTGATGAAGATGATCACGGCGGCAACCATGATGCCCAGCAGGGCGTTGGAGGTTCCATACACCATGCCGATGTTGGCCCCGATGGAGAAGTCCGCGAGGTAGGCGATACCGCCGAGCGCGCTGGTCGCGACCACGCCGGTGGCCCATTTACGGTAGGAGCGCGGAGCGAAGCGAAGGGTGTAGTCTTCCAGGCTTTCCTTGGTCGCACTGATCGCGTCCCGGCTGGGTGTATCCCGGCCGGCCGTGCGGGCGGGGGGATGGTTCTGGGTTGTTGTTTCCATGGTCTTTCCTCGTTTGATCGGGCACCGGCCTGTGCCGGTGCTCAGGTGCTCTCTGGGTTCTGGGCGGCGGCCGTTGGGCCGTATGCCCGGCAGGTAAGGTGGCCGTCCTGGAGTTGGGCGTGGACCCGGAGGGGCTGATCCCGCCGGGGGTGGGCCGCCGCGAGTGCTTCGGCAAGTGGCGGCAGCAGCCTGCGGCGCAGGACGCGCTGCAGTGCCCGGGCCCCGTAACGCGGACTGAAGCCCTCATCGACCAGGTGGGCGATGACGGTGTCCGTGAAGCTCAGGTGGATGTAGCGGCGGCGGAGCGTCGCGGCGAGAAGTTCCAGCTCGGCGCGGACGATTCCCTCGGCGACCGGCAACCCTATCCCCTCGAAGCGGACAATTTCGTCGATCCTGTTCAGGAACTCCGGGTCGAAGGAGCGCCGGAGCGCCCGGTCCAGAATTTTGGCCTCGGCCCAGGAACTCTGCTCATCCACCAATCCGCGCAGACCCGTGAACGGTGTCCTTTTCCGGGGCGAGGCCGGGCGGCCGGGTCCGATAAGGTCCAGGGCCCGTGTGAGCCGGGCGCGGCGGTCGCGGAACCCGGCGATTTCCTCCGCCGCGAGGTTTGATGTCATCACGATGATGCAGTTGCGGAAGCTGATCGTTTCGCTGCCGCTGGCCAACCTGAGAAACCCGTTGTCCAGAATGTGCAGCAGGGAGCGCACCACCGTGCTGTGTGCCTTCTCGATCTCATCAAACAGCACAATGCCCGGCATGCCGGGGGCTGACTCTATTTTTCCGCGGTCAAAGATGGAGAAGCCCTCCTTACTGCCGGAATATCCCGGGGGTGCACCGGTGATGGAGGACGTGTAATGCTCCTGCGCCAGTGAACTCATGTCCACCCGGCAGTAGTCCTCCTCGCCGGTCCTGATCGCGGCGGCCAAGGCCCGGACCAGCTGGGTTTTCCCCACACCCGTGGGACCAAGAAACAGAAGCTTGGCCAGCGGCCGGCCGGCAGGTACCAGGCGGGCGTCCGCGATCCTCACCGCCCGGACCACTGCGGCGACTGCCTCGTCCTGGCCCTGCACGGACGCCCGGAGTGCTGCCCCAAGATCACCGCCGACGACTCCGGGCGGCCCCTGACGCCGGGAGCCGTCCGGGGACGCGATGGGCGTGATGGTGCCGGCACCGCCTGACTGTTCAAGAAGGGACGTCACGGAAGGATTCCCTAGGCCTGCAGGACTTTTTCGTACGGCAGGTCATAGACCGGGCACTCCGCCACCCCGATGGTGTCCCTGGTGATCGCCTCGACCTGTTCCTGGGCTTTCTGTGCGTCGGTAACCCAGGTCTTGTAGAAGTCGAAGGGGCATTCGGCCACGCCCTTATCACCATCCCCGGCGTTCCAGACGCCGGTGTAGCCGCGGTGGAGGAGTTTGAACAGGTGGTTCTGCGCCTGGTCGTTCTTCCGGGCGTCCCGGATGGCGGAGACGGAGAGTTGGGCGTACTGGATCCCGTATTCCTCGGTGCCGGTTTCACCCAGGGTGCGGCCGTCGAAACCGATGATGGAGGAGTGGCCGAAGTAGGTGTAGACGCCGTCGAACCCGGCGCAGTTGGCCACGGCCACGTAGCAGTTGTTCGCCCAGGCCATGGATTTGGACATCATGATCTGCTGCTCCATCGCCGGGTACATGTAGCCCTGGCAGCGGACAATCAGTTCCGCGCCCTTCATGGCGCAGTCCCGCCAGATCTCCGGGTAGTTTCCGTCGTCGCAGACGATCAGGGAGAGCTTCATGCCCTTGGGGCCTTCGGTGACGTAGGTGGAGTCACCCGGGTACCAGCCCTCGATCGGGTTCCACGGCAGGACCTTGCGGTACTTCTGGACGATTTCACCCTGGTCATTGATCAGCACCAGGGTGTTGTACGGGGGCTTGTTCGGGTGGTCCTCATGCTGCTCCCCGGTCACCGAGAACACACCCCACACACCGGCCTTGCGGCAGGCCGCGGAGAAAATATCGGTCTCAATCCCCGGAACAGTCGACGCCGTGGCGTACATCTCCTCTGTGTCATACATGATCCCGTGGGTTGAGTACTCCGGGAAAACAATCAGGTCCAGCCCCGGCAGACCCGTCTTGACCCCCTGAACCATCTCCGCGATTTTCTTCGCGTTCTCAACAACCTCGCCCGTGGTGTGCAGGCGCGGGATTTTGTAGTTCACGACGGCGACGCCGACGGTGTCGGGGCTGGACGTGATGTCTCCGTGGCGCATCGGAAAGTACCTTTCATTCGGATGGGTGTCGCGGGACAGCCCGCGAAACTCGTTCCAAATGAAAATATCCAGCTTCTAAGTCAGGTGAATCACTGAGGTGTTTCTTGCTTGTAAATGCTTTTTAACTGCCGTTGCGGTGCACGGTGAGGAACGTCAAAGTGCGGCCACTACGCTGAAGTCAACTCCGGATGCCTCGGCCAGATAGATGTTTTGCCGTAGCTGGTTTCCCTCGAAGGTGACCGTTCCGCGCGGTGTGGCAAAGGAACTGCCGTCAATGCTGCCGTCAATGGCGCCGACGTCGGAGCTTCCGGCACGGTGCACCAGCTCTCTGAGCAAGTGCAGTGCCTCGTAGCTGGATTCTGCCGGGCTGTTCAACGGCGGAGCGATGCGGCCCTGGTGCCCCTGATACCGGCCCAGCAGATCCAGCGCCGCGGCGGTGGGCAGAGCCCTGAAGTAGCCTGCGGTGGAGAAAAGATTGGCGGTCGCGCCGGGGCCGGTGGCCAGCAGGGCGTTCTCCTCCAGCAGCGGGCTCAGGCGCACCGCTTGCCCCGGCAGCCCCCTCCGGGCGAACTGCCGGTTGAACGTGACGGCGTTCTGTCCGACCATCAGCATCAAGACACCGTCAGCACCGGTACGGCCAATGGCATCCAACGCCGGCCCGATCTGCGCCTCCGCGCTTAGAAAAGCCTCGCCGGCGATTTCCAGGCCAAGGTCCGCGGCGTAGCCCTTCACAAGGACGGAGGTCTGACGCGGCCAGACGTAATCGTCCCCGACGATAAACCAGCGGCGGACGCCGCGGTGCCGGTGCAGCCAGCGCATGGCCGGCTCAAGCTGCCGGGCCGGTACCTCCCCGGTGCAGTAAATCCCCGGACGGTCCTCACCTCCCTCATAAACGGCCGGATACACATACGGCACCCGGCCCGTCAATAGGGGGGCGATCGCCTGCCGTACCGTGGAGACATGCCAGCCGCTCACCGCCTGAATCCGGCCCTGTCCCACCAGGGCGCGGAGTTCGCTGCGCACCTGGAACACCGGAAGCCCCGAATCGATGATCACGGTGTCCAGAAGTTTTCCGCCCACGCCCCCATCCGCATTGATCTCCGCCACAGCTAAGTCGATCAGCGCCTCCGCAGAGGGGGCATAAAGGCCGCCAGCCCCCTGCAGCGGCGTGACCACGGCCACCGTGAAGGCCATCAGCACTCACTCTCAGATTAGGCGCCAGCGGCAACGTCCGGGATTGTAATATGTAGAAACCAGCCCGCGGGCCGAAATCGTACAAACGCATTAAGCGGGAACTGAGGCGACAGTGTCTTCACTACGACAAGCAATCGTGGAAGCCCGCCGCCTGACCCACCATCTTAGTCCGATTCTGGCATCCGAACACCTGTCGCTGGAGGAATGGCTGGTCCTGGACGCCCTGAGGGAGAAAGATGGCCTGTCTATGAGCGAACTGGCAGCGAATACCCTCGCCTCCAACGCCACCCTCAGCCGGCACGTAGACTCGCTCGCCACCCGTGCCCTGGTCTTCCGCGAAGTGGCCTTCGAGGACCGCCGCCGCATTCTCGTGCACCTGTCCAAAAGAGGCCGGGCCTTACATGAAACCATGGCCTCCCGCCTGACCCATCAAGAACGCCGCCTCCTGACGCCTCAATGAACCAAATCCGGAACTCTGGTACCGGACAGGGGGCGTTACCCATCGCAACGCCAGCCAGCGTTAACTTCGTCCAACGCCAGCCACCCGAGGGGGAAGAACCGGCAACAGGGGTGCGCTCGATGGTGGCTGTAAGTCGGCCCTGCCTGCCGGACATCACCAGGCAAGCCCCGACCCGCCGCGCACGCCGCCGAACCAATCCCTGTTTGCGGGCTCGCGGACGGTCAGCCCCTGTGCACTGACTTTCCGGTCCCGGGCTTGTAACTGCCGGTGGTGAGGCCCGAGGATTGCCGGCAGTGAGCCCTCGCCATTTCTAGGGGTTGAGGCGGGCGGGTTCGGGGAGGTAGACCTTGCCGCCGGATTCGCGGAACTCTGCGCTTTTGGCGTTCATGCCCGCGATTACTTCCTGTTCGGATGCTCCGCCGAATTGGTCGCGGATGCCCTGGCTGATCCGCACGGAGCAGAACTCGGGCCCGCACATGGAGCAAAAGTGCGCTGTTTTGGCCGGCTCCGCCGGGAGGGTCTCGTCGTGGAAGGATTCGGCCGTGTCCGGGGTCCAAGGACAGAGCGAATTGGTCGTGCCAGCGGAACTCGAACCGGGCCTTCGAGAGGGCGTCGTCGCGTTCGTGGGCGCCGGGGTGGCCTTTGGCGAGGTCTGCTGCGTGGGCGACAACTGACACAATCACCGTCAACCCGTAAGCTGCCGTGTCTTCTGACAAAACTGCCAACTCAACTGACGACGGACAAACAGCCCTCTTACTGGCACTCCCCCGCCTGTTTCAAAGAACCGATAGTAAAGATTCTGTCACCCTGCAGCGGAGTGGGAACTGGCAATACATCAAGGCGCTGCCACAAGAGCGTGGGGGCTTTTCGGCTAGGAGTTCTATAAGTCGTGGGCTGCGCTTGGGTGTGGTCCAGGCCGGGAACATTCTCAAGGGTCGGGATCGACCGCTTGCCGGTCCCTGAGAGTGGCTTCACTTTGTTGTGGGGTGGGCAGGGGGCGATGAGTGGGCGGAGGGGTCTTTGCAGGTCCGCGTTCAGGGGCATTGAAATCAAGGGAGGCGAGTGGATATTTCAGGGTTCCTTCTGGCTTGGGACTTTCTGAGTGATGAGTGCCTCGAGCGCCGTGGCTCCGGCGGGTGCTCCGCCCGCGGCCCGGTAACCGGCGGCGACCCTGTGGGCGCCGTCGGTCATTCGTGCGGCGCGGCGGACGGCGTTGCTTAGCCGTTCGGGGGTGAGTTTGTTTTTGGGGAGCCGGACTCCGGCGTTTGCGTGTTTGACCCGGGCGGCGACCTCGAGTTGGTCCCGTCCGAACGGTACGACGACGCAGGGGACGCCGGAGTTGAGGGCCTTCTGGGTGGCGCCCATGCCGCCGTGGGTGACGGCCACGGCTGAGCGTGCGAGGACGGGCCTGTGCGGGACGAACTGTTCGATGCGCACGTTGGGCGGCAGGGGGCCGAGGTCAGCGGGGCCGGCGGGCATGGTTACGACAACCCGGTAGGGCTCCCCGCCGAGCCCCTGGGCTGCGGCGCGGGCGAGTGCTTCATCGGCTTGGTACTCGGAGGACGTGGTGACGAGGACGAACGGGTCACCGGGCTCCTGGACCCATGCCGGTACCTGGGCCGGGGGCTCCCAGGGGAGGGCGCCGATGAGGCGGATGTCTGGTGCCCAGTCGGGGTGGGGGTACTCGAAGGGCTCCGAGGTCGTCACCAGGGTCAGGGGTGCGGACCGGAAGAACCCGTCGGCACTCGTGACCGCCGGCACGCCGTTGGCGGTGAGAATCCTATTGATGCCGGGGACGAACCGCTTTTCGAGCTGCCCCATGATCAGGGGCCGCAGCAGGCTGTCCCGGAGCCGTCCTAGGGGCCCTGTGAGGGGTGGGAGTCCGGGGCCGAATGGAGGCGTGCCCCGTGAGGTCACCGGCGGGGTGAAGGGGCAAAAGGCTGCCCAGGGGCCGCCCCATGCCTGGGCGGCTGCGCGCGCTCCCCAGGAGTTGAAGTCGACGATCACAGCGTCCGGGGACATTGAGGCGATTGCCGCGGCGAGGTCGCCGGCGTCGATCGCTGCCCGCCGGACAAACACGTCCACAGAAGCCGAGAGAGCTTCGAGGGTGCTCCTGGTGCCGAAGTCGCGGTGCTCGATCGCGCTGATCCGTTCATCGATGGGCTCCGCTGCGAGTCCGAGACCGCGCAGGAGGTCGACCTGGTCGGCGAGGGTACGCACATGCACCTCATGCCCGCGCCGGGTGAGCTCGAGCAGCAGCGGGGTCATGGGGAAAAGGTGGCCGATGGCGGGGGAAGTGTAGGCGAGGATGCGGGACATCATGTCCTCCGGGTGAAGGGTTCGAGGAGCTCGAGGATTGCTTGGATGTACGCCTCACGGCCCAGCCCGGCGTCGTGCCGGAGGAGCTTCCAGACGTAGACGTCGCACACTGCGACGAACTGGGCCAGGCGGCGCTCTCGTGCGTCGTCGCCGAGCCCGTCAAGGAACGGCCCGAACACCTGCGCGCACCAGGACCGGTGGTACGCGCGGCCGCCGGCCGTAACGGCCGCCATAAAAGGTGACGAGGCCTCCTCCGCGAGGAGCCGCAGGGCGAGGTTCCCGTCCCGTTCATAATGCGCGGCGAGGTTGGCGACGGCGCCGGCGAGGTCGCCCGGCACAGCTGCATCCCGCTCCGTGGCGACTCTTGCCGCCTGGCGCTCAGCTGCGGCGGAGAAGAGCTTCTCCTTGTCCCCAAAGCGCCGCAACACCGTCTGGACACTTACCCCGGCGCGCGCGGCAACGCCATCGAGCGTGATCCCCGCAATCGCGGTGCCCGCCTCAAACTCAGCCGCCGCGGCGTCAAGGATGCGCTCCGCGGTGGCCGCCGCGGACGCTGCCCGCTTCGTCATCACGTAACTCCGGACGGACGCACCAGATTTCATGTGAATCAGAGTAACCCCAAAGAGGCGGGTTTGCCAGACCTCGTCTTTTGCCGTTTGCCCGTCCCGCGGGCAGGCTACCTCCTCGGCTCGCGGCCCTGTGGGGCCGTACCCCGACCGTCCCCCGGCCCGGAGCTGGTTGGCCACTTGAGCCAAGGGCTTCGGGCGCGTCCCGCTTCCGGGGGCAGCGCGTGAGATTGCCCCCGGACCGAGTCCATTTTGAAAGTGTCGAGAAACGTCGTTAGCGAGCACCTAAGGTAACTTGGGCGCTGGCACGACGTGACCGTCACCGCATGGCCTTCGCATGCGTGTCGTCGGCGCTGCCCGGGGGCGGTGTTGTCGTGGAATTTAGAGCCCCGGATTTAGGGAGCGTAGGGTGCCTTTCGCGCCGTGGTCGTGGAGGCTGGTCAGCGCGTCGGAGTAGGCCTTGACGAACCGTTGATCATCGATGAGGTCGCCGAAGACTTCGCGGTCCGAGATGAAGGACAGTGGGTCCTGGCGCTGCCGAGCGGCGGCGGCCATCAGAGTGTCCTTCAGGCGGTCCACTACCTCAATCGGGTTGCCCTGCTCGTCGGAGCCTTCGTCGTACCGTGCCCAGCTGGCCACGATGGCTGCCGAGCGATGGATTTGGCCGCCATGTGCCAGATTGATACGGATCACTGGAAGGAGCCACTTGGGAATACGGTCTGAGCTTTCTGCGCACAGCCGGGCCAGGGTGTCGCGGACGTGCTCATTTGAGAATCGTTCGATGAGAGTGTTTTTGTAGGCGTCGAGGTCGATGCCGGGGACCGGGTGCAGGGTTGGCGTGGCTTCTTCGTCCATGTAGTCGAGCAGGAACCGGGAGAACAGGGGGTCTTGGCAGACTTCGTGGGCGTAGCGGTACCCGGCGAGGTAGCCGAAGTAGCACATGCCCTGGTGGCTGGCGTTGAGCAGGCGTAGCTTCATGAGCTCGTAGGGTTCCACGTCTTTCACGAGCTGTACTCCGACGTTTTCAAATGGTGGTCGGCCCAGGCTGAAGTTGTCTTCGAGTACCCATTGTTCGAATGGCTCGCAGACCACGGGCCATTCGTCTTTCACGCCGAATTCTTCCTCGATCGCGCCGCGGTCTTCGTCGGTGGTGACGGGGGTGATTCTGTCGACCATGCTGTTGGGGAAGGGTACGTTTTCCTCGATCCACCGGCCAAGCTTGGCATCTTTGAGAGAGGCGAAGGCGGTAAACATTTTCCGTGCGACGTCGCCGTTGCCCTGAATGTTGTCGCAGGACATCACCGTGAATGGCTCCAGACCCCGTTCGCGGCGCCGGGCAAGGGCCTCGGTGACCAGCCCGAAGGTTGTCCGCGGTGCGGATCCGGGCTGGAGATCGTGGATGACATCGGGGTTCTCGGTGTTGAATTCACCGGTGACGTGGTGAAAGTTGTAGCCGCCCTCGGTCACAGTGAGCGAGACGATGCGGATTTCTTCGGAGGCCATTTTCTCGATGACAGCTTCTGGGTCCTCGGGCGCGAAAAGGTATTCGATGATCGAGCCGATGACGCGTGCCTCCCGGGTGCCATCCGGGTTTTTCACGACAAGTGTGTAGAGGCAGTCCTGGGCCTCCATGACCTGCTTCATGCGGGCGTCTCCGGGGAGCACCCCGACGCCGCAGATCGCCCAGTCAAGGGCGTGGCCGGCGTTCATCAACCGGTCCAGATACATGGCTTGGTGCGCGCGGTGAAAGCCTCCGACGCCGAAATGGACAATTCCCGCCGTGAGAGCTGAGCGGTCATAAGAGGGTTTGCCTACAGCAGCGGGCAGTTCCCGGAGAGTCGAACTGGTGAGTGTATGCATGTGTTTAGCCTTTCGGGATGTGCTGGTCGATCGATGGGGAGCCTGTCCCCGGGCGCATGCCGGGGCGGGTCACTTTCCCGCAAACAGTCAATGATCTTTGCCTTGCCGGGAAGGGCAGACAGTGCGCTGAACGTGTCCGGGATGGAGCCGCGGTCACCGTTTTCGGCTAAGACCCGACGGGCTGGTTTCAGCTGGTGGCATTTGCTGTCTCCTTTTCTTATGCAGGGGTCAGGACCATTGGATGGTCCGGTCTGCCGCGTCACGGGTGGCCTCGATCAGCCGGGCGTTGATTTCGTCGGATCCGGCCGCCCACGCGTGTGCTGCGGTGCGGTCTTTGCCGAAGAGGATGTGCCTGTCAACGAGCCGGGACAGGCGCAGGTGCCGGGGTGTATCCAGGAACCACACCTCGTCCAGCTGGGCCCGGACCTGTTGCCACGGGGGCGGTTCCGCGAGGAGGTAGTTGCCCTCGGTAATGACGAGCGGAACGGCTGCGGGTATTTGAATGGACGCGGCCACAGGTTCGTCGATGCTGCGGCGGAAATCGGGCGCGTAGACCACCTGCTCGTCCCGCCGTGCAAGGCGCTGCAGCAGTGAGAGGTATCCGCCGACGTCGAACGTGTCGATGGCGCCTTTGCGCTGCCTGAGCGGTGTGCCATCGATGATGGCGTTACCCAGGTGGAAGCCATCCATTGGTACCACCACCGCGGAGCCTGGGCCGAGGTGTTTTTGCAGGCAGGCCGCAAAGGTGGACTTACCGGAACCGGGTGCGCCGGCGATGCCGAGCAGCATTCTCTTCCCGTCGGCGAGGCGAAGCCGAAGATCTGCCACCGCCCGTTCCACCTCCTGTGATTGGAGGGTGTCACCTTCCGGCCGCTGACTCCCGGGTTGCCGGGCGTTTGGCAGGTCCATCAGTGGCCCGGGTAGACGATGGCTTTGAGCTGGCCCGGCTGCTGGGCGGCGTTCAGGGCCGCTTCGGCATCGTCGAGCGGGAACTTGCCGGTGACGAGGACATCGAGATCGATCTTTCCCTCTGCCACGAGTTGGATGGCCAGGGGCCAGGTGTTGGTGTAGCGGAACACCCCGGAGAGCCAGATCTCGCGGTTCTGGATGTAGGAGACGGGAAGTTCGACGTCATCTGCCCCCAGTCCGACCAGGATGACCGTTCCGGCCGGCCTGACGGCTTTGATGCCGGAGCGGACGGCCTGCGGGGCGCCGGACGCGTCGATGAAAGCATCGACTTCCAGCCCTTCCACGGTGTCCGTCTTCGCGTTGAGTGCGTGGGTGGCCCCGTGTTCCAGGGCGAAGGCCAGACGGTCCTCAGCAATGTCCGTGATGTGGATTTCGGTCGCGCCGAAGGCGCGGGCAGCCTGGGCGGCGATGATGCCGATCGGGCCGGCGCCTGCGATGAGCACGCGGCTGCCGGGGCGGATCCCGGCGCGTTCACACGCCCAGAGGCCCACTGAGAGCGGTTCGATCAGGGCGGCCGCCTCGTCGCTGACGCTGTCCGGGATGTCAAAGGCGAAGTCAGACTGGATCGTCACGTACTCGGCGAACGCGCCATCGATCGGCGGGGTGGCGTAGAACTCAATGTCGGGGCACAGGTTGTAACGGCCTGCTTTGCACTGCTTGCACGTGCGGCACGGGCGCTGGGGTTCAACGGCAACGCGCTTGCCGATACGGGAGGGATCAACCGCGCTTCCCACCGCGGCGATCCGGCCGGAGAGTTCATGGCCAAGGATCAGGGGGTGGTCCACGATGTAAGGACCGATCCGGCCGTGTTCGTAATAGTGGACGTCGCTGCCGCAGACGCCGACGGCGGCGACCTGCACCAGGACCTGGTCCGCGTCCAGGCGCGGGACCGGCAGTTCCTCCAAGGCCATGTCGCCCTGGCGTTTCAGAACAGCGGCGCGCATTGTGGCGGGAAGCTCGGGCTGCCCGAGCGCCGAAGACTGTGCGGTAGATGTCGTCACAGGAGTATTCCTTTGAGATGAAAAGTGGACGGGCAGGTCGCGGCTCGGGGCATTACTTCACGGCGCCGAGGGAGAGGCCCTGGACGAGTTTGTCCTGGGCGGCGAAGCCGGCGAACAGGACGGGCAGGGAGATCACCACGGCGGCCGCGCAGACCTTGGCCAGGAACAGTCCCTGGCTGGAGACGAACCCGGTCAGGAACACCGGGGCGGTACCCGCCACGACACCGGTAAGGACGCGGGCGAGCAGCAGTTCGTTCCAGCTGAAGATGAAGCAGATCAGGGCGGTCGCGGCGATGCCGGGCATCGCGACGGGCGCGACGATCTTGCGCAGGATGAGCAGGAGACCTGCCCCGTCGATCTGCGCGGCTTCGAGCATTTCCTCCGGGACTTCGGCGAGGAAAGACCGCATCATCCAGACCGCGATGGGCAGGTTCATGGACGTGTACATGAGGATCAGGAACCAGATGTTGTCCAAGGCGCCTGTGGTCTTCGCGAACAGGTAAAGGGGAAGGATCGCGGCGACCACGGGCATCATCTTGGTAGAGAGGAAGAAGAACATGACGTCCGTCCACTTCTTCACAGGCTTGATTGATAATGCGTAAGCCGCCGGGATGGCCAGAACCAGGACCAGGACCGTGGAAAGGATCGAGGCCATCGCGGAGTTAATTAAGGGCGGCCACGGGCTGACGCCTGAACTGGCACCGAAGAACTCCTTGTACGCATCCAGTGTCAGGTTTGCTGCGATCGACGGGGGATTGGTCGCTGCGTCGGTTTCGGAGTGGAACGAGGTCAGGATCATCCACAGGACAGGTGTTGCGAAAAGCAGTGCCAGCAGCCACGCCGCGATCCCTGCTGCGGTGCTGTTCCTGGTCGGATCCATCCGGGTTTTACCGCGGCGGCGGGAGCTGGACTTCGACGCGGTCGGGCCTATGGGGGCGCCCTGGGGCGCGGTGGGAGTGAGGGTGCTCATCGACCTGCCTCCTTCTTGAAGAGCGAAAAGACGGTTCGGAGGGCGAAGGTCGCCACGATGATGGTGCCGATGACCACGACGACACCTGCCGCTGAGGCGAGCCCGTACTCGTTGGCGAAGTAGAACGTCTGGTAGATGGCGTAGGGCAGGTTGGCGGTGCCCAGGCCGCCAGAGGTGAGGGTGAAGACGGCGTCGAAGTTCTGCACGATGTAAATGGCGCCGAGCAGCCCCCCGAGCTCCAGGTACTGGCGCAGGTGCGGCAGCGTCAGATGCCGGAAGATCGCCCAGGGCGTGGCGCCGTCCATTTGGGCGGCCTCGACGGTGTCCATGGGCCGGGACTGGAGACCGGCGAGCAGGATCAGCATCATGAACGGTGTCCACTGCCAGACCAGCGAGGCGATCACGGCCATCAGGGGAGCCTGGGACAGGAGGTCCGGTTGAGGCGGGGTGTTACTGCCGAACAGGGACCAGAACCAAGTCAGACCACCATTGATCAGGCCGTAGGTCGGGTTCAGGATCGCGTGCTTCCAGATGAGGGCGGCTGCAACGGGAACGACAAGGAACGGGGCGATCAGCAGGGTGCGGGCCAGTCCGCGGCCGATGAACTTCTTGTCGAGCAGCAGAGCCAGCCCAAGGCCGATGACGAGACTGGCGAGGACGACCGAGACGGTAAGGATGATAGTGGTGAAAATGGCCTGTCGCAGGTCCGGGTCGGTCAGAACCGTGGCGTAGTTCTGGAAGCCGGCGAATCCTGTTTGGTCCGGGCGCAGGCTGTTCCAGTTCAGGAACGAAATGATCAGGGTCACCACGAACGGAAGCTGAGTGACGATGATAAGGAAGATCAGGGCCGGCAGCAGCGGCGCACGCCGAGCCCAGGCCAGGGCACGTTCACGTGACCTGACGTTCTTGGAAGGTTTGGGTGCGCTGTGTCCGTGGCGGGGGATACGCGCTGTGGCTGTTGTCATGACGGTCTCCTGCGGTTCTGTGGACCGCCGGCGGTGGCCCACAGAACCGGTTGGTGGGGATGGCTACTTGGCTTTGTACTTGTCACCGATTTTTTGTGCGGCGTCCTGGCCCTTGGCCAGCGCGTCGGCCACGGAACCCTGGCCCGCAATGGCGGAGCTGACACCCTGGGAGACCGTGGTGCCGAGGTCGGCGAACTCAGGGATGCCGACGAACTGAACACCGATGGCGGGACGGGGCTGGACACCGGGGTTCTTCGGATCCGCGTTTTCAATGGCGGTGCGCTCAGCCTGGAAGAACGGGGCGGACTTCTGGAAATCTGTGTTCTCGTAGGTGGAGATGCGCTTGCCTGAGGGGACCTTCGCCCAGCCCAGCTTTGAGGCCACGAGTTCCTCGTACTTCTTCGAGCTGGCCCAGGCAATGAACTTGCCGGCAGCGTCCTGCTTCTTCGAGGCCGCCTGTACGCCCCATGACCAGGTCCAGAGCCAGCCGGAGGACTTGGTCTCCTTCACCGGTGCCTGCACGTAGCCGATCTTGCCCTTGACCGGGGAGCTGTCCGCTTCCAGGGACCCGGCCGCGGAGGTGGCATCGTACCACATGGCCGTCTTGCTCTGGCTCATGTTGTTCAGGCACTCCGTAAACCCGGCCTGCGCCGCACCGGCTTCACCGTGAGCGCGGACCAGATCCACATAGAACTGGGTGGCTGCGGTGAATTCGGGGGCGTTGACCTTGGCGTTCCAGTCCTTATCGAACCAGGTCCCGCCGAAAGTGTTGACAACCGTGGTCAGCGGGGCAAAGACCTGTCCCCAGCCGGGCTGGCCACGCAGGCAGATGCCCTTCATGCCTGGGGCCGCGCCGTCGGCCTTGGCCGCGAGGTCCGCGACCTGGTCCCAGGTGGGCTTCTCCGGCATGGTCAGGCCCTTGGCGTCGAAAATGTCCTTGCGGTACATCAGGAACGAGGACTCACCGTAGAACGGCTCGCCATAGAGTTTGCCGTCCTTGCCCGTCAACGACGCGGTGTAGGCCGGCAAAATGTCCTTCTGGTTGAAGTCCGCGTTCTTGGCCACCGTGTCATCGAGCGGTGCAAGCCAGCCGTTCGCGGAATAAAACGGGATCTCGTAGTTGGACAGCGAGGCAACATCGTACTGGCCGGCCTGGCTGGAGAACTCCTGGCTGATCTTGGCCCGGACATCGTTCTCCGGCAGCACCGTGTAGTTGACCTTGATGCCGGTGTCTTTCGTGAAGTTATCCGCCGTGAGCTTCTGCAGATCCTCCATCTGAGGGTTGTTCACCATCAGGACGTTGATGCTGTTCTGATCGCCGACAGACGTGCCGCCACCGGCACCCGAACAGGCCGACAGGGCCAGGGCAAAAGTAATAGCACCGGCCGCGACTGCGGCCGAACGGGACTTGGGTCGCATAAGGACTCCTTTGTTCTTCTGAGGTCGGGGTACCGCTGTGCGTCTGCTTTCCAAGGACGTTCGGCGCCTACACTCACGCCGCCGCACGACTTCATCCCGCAGCGAAAGACCGGCGTTTCCCGGGATCTTTCACTGCACACACGCATTTGGCCGCCAATGCTGTCGGAGCCACCGGCAGGCCTCTGTGGGGATTCCAGGCCCAGATGTCAGGGGCAACCAACACCCGCTTATTTTGCCAACTGCACATCTGAGCGACCCGGAACCGCTCATCTGTTAAGTGACTCTAGTCATATATACTCATTTGAGCAACAGGCCGCACTCAAACGTTATGCCGGTGGAAAGAGCAAGAACATGCCCGAACAATCTCATGAGGAGCTTCTGGCGCGCATCGGCAGGGAGTACTACCTGGAAAACCGCCCGAAAGTGGAAATAGCCGCCAACTATCAGCTCTCCCGGTTTCAGGTCGCGCGGCTGCTCGCCGAAGCCCGCGAGAACGGCATCGTGGAAATCAAGGTTCATTTTCCGTCCCATCTCTCCACCGCCGATGTGTGGCGGATTGAGGCTTCCCTGAATGTGCGCCAGGTCATCGTCGTGGACGCAACGGGTGACGAAACCCAGGCCCGCGGGATCCTGGCAAAGGCCGCCGCCAAGGAAATCTCACGTCAGACGCCCCCGGGCGGGACCCTCGGTATCTCCTGGTCCCGCACCCTGGACGTTGCCTCCCGCCTGGTCGGAGAACTTCCCCGCTGCGACATCGTCCAGCTCGCCGGCGCCCTTCCGGCCGAAGCGGACAGCAACCCTCTGGAACTCATCCAGCGGCTGTCACATTTGAGCGGCGGACTGGCTTGGCCCCTGTGGTCGCCCTTGGTGGTTGAGGATCCGGCAACGGCATCGGGGCTGATGCGTCAGCCGGAGATTGCCGGGGCCCTGGCCAAGGCCGACTCCCTTGACCTGGCTGTGGTAGCAATCGGCGCCTGGAAGCCGGGCTGCTCCACGGTTTGGGAACGGGCGGACCCGGCGGTGTGCGAAGAAGCGGTGTTGGCCGGCGCTATAGCGGAATGTTCAGGGCGGCTGCTGAATTCAGCCGGAGTTCCGGTCGAATCCGGATTGGATGAGCGCATCATAGCCGTCACCATCAAGCAGCTGCAGCGGACCCCGCGGGTGATTGCGATTGCCCAGGGAGAAGCCCGGGCAGATGCGGTGCGCGCCGTGGCCGCGGCCGGGTTTGTCACCACGTTGATCGTTGATGAGCCGCTGGCCAAAGCCCTGAATGACCTGAGTGATGAGGAGAACAGTCAATGAGCATTGTCATCGGGGTGGATTCCTCCACCCAGTCCTGCAAAGTTCTCGCCGTGGACGCCCACAGCGGAGACATCATCTCTTCGGGGGCAGCCCCGCACCCGGACCGCACAGCGGTGCACCCTGAAGTGTGGACGTCCGCGCTGCGTAAAGCATGGCAGGCCGCCGGCGCGGACCGGCTGGGTGGCTCCGTCGCCGGCGCCAGCGTTGCCGCACAGCAGCATGGAATGGTCGCCCTCGACAGTACGCGAACACCCGTGTACGAGGCCTTGCTGTGGAACGACACCCGCAGCGCGGCGGACGCGGCACGCCTACGCGATGAACTGGGACCCGAAGGGTGGGTTGACGCCGTCAACCTTGTCCCGGTCGCTTCGTTCACCCTCACCAAGCTGGCGTGGCTGGCACGAAAAGAACCGGACGCCGCAAGCCGGATTGCACAGGTAGTGCTGCCCCATGACTGGCTGAACGGCGCCCTGGCCGGCGAGTTCACCACCGACCGAAGCGACGCCTCAGGCACCGGCTACTACTCCGCCGTGACCAACAGCTACCGCACCGACCTGCTGGAACGCTTCTTCGGACGCGTGCCCCAGCTGCCTCGTGTAGTGCCCTCTGACGAACCGGCAGGAATCGTGCAGAGCGGTTGGGGAATTGACGGGGCACTCCTGGGCGCGGGCGCCGGTGACAATGCCGCAGCAGCCCTGGGACTTGGCATCCGTTCCGGCGAACTTGTCGTCTCCATCGGCACCTCCGGAACCGTATTCACCATGACACCGTCCCCTGTCCCTGATCCGACCGGGGCAGTCGCCGGTTTCGCGGACGCCACCGGCAATCATTTACCCCTCCTGGCCATGCTCAACTCCGCCCGTGTCATGGCCGCCACCGCCTCAATGCTTGGCATCGACCTGCCAGCACTCGATTCGCTGGCCCTTGCCGCCGACAAGGACGCAGGAGGGCTGACATTCCTGCCGTACCTGGACGGGGAGCGAAGCCCCAACCTTCCCCACGCGACCGGATCCCTGACCGGTCTCAGCAGAAGCAACATGACCCCTCAGAACGTCGCCCGCGCCTCCGTGCTGGGCGTACTCAATTCATTGGCCGACGCCATCGACATTCTTAAACAGTCCGGCGTAGCCCCGGATAAAGTTTTACTGATCGGAGGAGGATCGAAGTCCACGGCACTGCGCCAGGCCGCAGCCAGCATTTTCGGGGTGCCCGTCGAGATCCCTACAACGAAAGAATACGTGGCCCTAGGGGCTGCCCGGCAAGCGGCATGGTCAGCCTCCGGAAGCCTTCCCAACTGGCACCGGAGCGTTGAAGCGGCCTACGAACCCGAAGGACACTGGGGTGCCGAGGTGCGTGGCCGCTACATCGACGCCCGGAAAAACATCTACGGCGTCTGAACACCATTGTGATGGCAGCGACGAACGCGGCACCGACGCTCCCATCGGGTGAATCCGCCCCTGTCCCACATACGAAGGGATGGCGATAAAACATCGCTTCGAGAACCCCGGATCCGGCCATTTCGAAGAGCCGATAGTGGAGGTTCTGTCGGGTTGGCCCGCCCGATTTGGTTCTATGTCCGATCGGTGCGTCTACGTGGCTCGTTTTTTGCGGAGGTACTCGCGAGGGCCTGGGATGGCGAAATCGACCTTGCCGTACGCGGGTGCCTCTATGAGTCCAGCGGCGATGAGCCGGGCCCGGTAGTTGGCCACAACGTTGCTCTTGGCGTTGAGCCGCTTGCCGATGTCGCCGGCGGCAACAGCACCATCGTCTTCCGCCACGGCACGGAGGAAGTCCTTGTCCTTCGCCGAGGCAGTGGTAAGAGCTGCTTCGATCACCGTCATCTCGTAGCGGCGACGGGCTGCTGCAATGGCCTGGGTGACGTTTTCCGCTTCCAGGGTGAGGTCGTTGATCTCGGCTTGGCGCCATAGCTGGTAGCCGATGAGCTGGATCAGGAAGGGGTGGCCACCGGTAGCCTCGGCTGCACGCCGGATCTGATCGTTAGGGATCCTTATTCCGGCCTGCCGGAACGTGTCTTCGTAGGAGCGCTGAACTTCGTTGACGGCCGCGGCATGCAGGTCGATCCGTTCTGCCCGGCGCAGGAACGTGGCGACTCCCTCGTTCAGCAGGTCCGAAACCGCCGCCGGGAGCCCCGCGAAAATCAGACCGATCGGCAGCCCGTCGCGAATGAAGTGCTGGACGTCGGCGGCGAGTTGGGAAAGTTCCGTGCGGTCAGCCGAATGGATTTCGTCAACGGTGAAAAGCAGCCCGGTCTTCTTTTCGGCTAGCAGGCTCAGGAGTTGGCCGCCCAGCCTCCGCCAGTCAACCTGCCTTTCGGCCGGCAGCTGGGTGGTTAGAGTGAAGCCGGCCACGCCAAGGGCGGTGATTCGGCGTCCGGCCGGGCCGGGGGGCGAGTTCTTCCAGATGAAGCCGCATCGTCTCGCCGATCGGGCCCACAAAACCGGGCGTGGCGATTTCGGAGATGACAATCCAGCCTTGCTGCCGGGCTTTGCCCTGGGCCGCGCTCAGCAGCGCAGTTTTCCCGATGCCGCGGGCGCCAGTGATGATGGTCAACAGTCCCGGCGCGCCAGGACCCAACCCAAGGCCGTACTCGAACTCATCGAGCATTCCCTCGCGCCCAATCAGTTCTGGGGGAGTAGACCCCGCAGTGGGGCGGAAGGGATTGGGCAACGCGCGCATCTGTGGGTCCTTGTGAGTTTTGTGAGTCGCTGTGCGTCTACTTCCTCATAGCTATTGCCACCCAATTCTCGGGCTCTCGTCATCTATGGCGGCATCTGCTGCGGCGGCAGCGTCAGGATAGTCCGAGTCCCGTTTTGTTGACAGTGGGTCATGACTTTCTTAGATCCCACCCCGACAGTGGCTGGCAAGGAAATCGGCAGTGGGCAACCTCGAGAATGATCAAAATGATCCCCAATTTCTGGACTCGATGGGTCCGGCTCGGGCAGTCGGTGGATGTGTCACCGGTTGTAACCGGGGCGGGCGCCGAAGGAAGACTGGTAGCTCCTCCCATTGGCCACGTTCTCCCTCGTCAGGCGCCTGTGACGTCAGGTTTGGGTGTACTTCAAGAGATGTGATGGTGTGGGGCCTTTTTCTTCTTTTCGGCCAGGGGCGAGCGTTTCCTTGGTGCTGGTGACTTCTCCCGCGTGGGTGGAGCGGTGAGGTCGCCCACCTGGTGCATCTTGTGGGAGTTGGGCTCGTCGCCCTTTCCGGAGGCAAACCGACGGCGATGACTATCAGGTCCCCGTCCTCCACCAGGCCCATTTACTGAAGTGCTGGCTGATGTTTTTCCCGGTCAGGAAGGTGACACCGGACATCGCTGAGTTGGGCGTAGCCGGGTTTTGTTCGGATAGAAGGGCAGCACGGAACTTGGGGACGTCCGGGCTGCGTGGCGCCGGGACGCCGTGCTTCTATTCATCCGGTATTGCGACCCGTAAGCAAGGTTGGACTGCGTGAGGCGCCTGTTTGGTTGTAGCGTGGAAATGTGGTCCCCGGAAATCGCGTCTGCGCTGGGCGGTCAGGGATTTTCGGAGCACTCAGTGGAGGGGTCATGGGCGAACTGGGCGTGGCCGTGATTGTTGAAGACGATCTGGATGTGCGCGGGCTCTTGGAAGCTGTGCTGGTTCAATCAGGTTTTGAAGTTCACACCGCGGTGTGTGGCAGGGAAGGGGTTGACAGGGTCCGTGAGATCGGCCCGGATGTGGTGACTTTGGATGTTGGCTTGCCTGACATCGATGGTTTTGAGGTTCTTCGCAGGATTCGGAAGTTCAGTACCGCGTACATTGTGATGCTCACCGGCAGGGAGGACGAGGCCGATGTGTTGGCCGCGCTGCAGGGCGGCGCTGATGACTACATCACCAAGCCGTTCCGCCCGAGGGAAGTCCGGGCTCGTATCACTGCGATGATGCGCAGACCCCGCCACGGGTCCGAGGCAGCGGCCGCAGGCACATCCGGGACTGTCCCTCCGGCGTCCGGCGAGTCGCGGAGCAGCGGCTCCATCCTTCGCTGCAACGGGTTGGAACTCGACTACCGGCGACGGACTGCTTCGCTCCACGGAAGAGCGCTCGAGCTGACCCGGAGCGAGTTCGAGCTGCTCCATGAGGTGATACGGGGAGCGGGCGCGGTGCTGTCACGGACTGGCTTGGTCCGCGCGGTCCGGGCCGGGCAAGACTCCGATGATACCTACGTCAGTGACGCGGATGAACGCGCTGTCGAGGTCCATATCGGGAACATCCGCCGTAAGCTCCGCGACGATCAGGAGTCGCCCCGTTGGCTGGAGACCGTGCGCGGTGTCGGCTACCGGTTGCCCCGGCCGAAGACGTCCCCGCCACATCGACGTGGATAAGGCTGCTCGGGGCGCCGGCGGAACTGATCAGGCAGAGGGCAGGTCATGCCGGCGCTGCAGTTCAGCGACGGTGTCGTGGCCGTCGGCGTCTATCAGGGCCAGCAGGGCCCGGGCCTGCTGAAGGTCTCCTTGCCGGAGAGCCGTTTCCAGAATGTGGCCCAGACGCGCCAGACGGGCACCGCCCACCATCGCTGAGGTAACCTTCAGGCTGATCACCGGGTCCAGAGCCGCGTCGAGGTCTTCCTGCGCGACAGAGTTCGTTAGCCGGGTGTAGCGCTGGCTCCACAGTCCCGCGTAGTCGCGGACAAACTTCAGTGACATGTCAGGCGCACCGAGATCTTCGGTCAGTTCTTCGAGGACGACGGGGTCCAGCAAGGGCAGCGCACGCACGTCCGGGGAGCCTATGTATAGGAAGGCAACTTCCGCAGCGCCCGACACCGCGAAGGGGCCCGGTACCTCGGCGGGGTCCCCTGCGTGCGTCGATGTTGAAGCGCCCATCATCCCACGCTACGTCCACCCGGGTGGGCGGAGGGCCAACGTGGGCTAATCCTGCGGAAAGACTTGGCTGACTTGAGCCGGCCCTCCGGCCGGTTCGGCTGGCCCTTGCCCGCTTTGGCGGTCGGGCCGTTTTTTGGACACGAATTTTGGGCAGATTCGGTCCGGAGATTCCTCGCGATGCTTTGGGGAAATCAGCGGTTCACCCCGGAGGTTAGCGGACGGAGCTAATTCTGGTTTGCTGCTCTCGTATGAGCCCCCGGGGACCCTGCGCAGTCTTGCAGGCCGGGTGCGGAAGCAAACAGGAGAAGGAGAATACTGCCTTGGTGCTGATTTCACTCCGGCGGCGACTTGAGCGCAACCCCGACTGAGTTCGCGGCACCGTCGCTCTTTGGACAGGGACACCAACACAGTCAATATGGTGCCGACCCAGGCAAGTCCGGAGAGGAACACCAGGGCGATAGCCGCCAAGGGGTGCATGGCGAAAGTCTAGGGCCGCAGGCGTGGAAGTCAGAGGTGAAACTCCGGAGCATCAGAGCCCTTGCCGGGCGGGCGGGTCTTCTTGGTTACTCCTAGTAGTACTTTGTTAGGTTGGTGCTCGTTGTCGGCAGTGGGGGCAGTGGCCGAGCCATGCGGCGAGGACTCGTTGGAGTTCCTTCAGGATGCCGTAGAGGCTCAGGCTGCCCCATCTGCTTTTGGGTTGGCGAGCCGTAGCCGGGTTATGAAGAGGTGGGCTGCGGTGACGAGGGTGGCGTGGCGGTGCCAGCCGGTGAAGGAGCGTCCTTCGAAGTGGGCAAGGCCCAGGCCGGTTTTGAGTTCGCGGTAGTCGTGTTCGATGCGCCAGCGCATTTTCGCGAGCCGGACCAGGGTTTTCAGGGGCGTGTCGGCGGGCAGGTCGGAGAGCCAGTAGTCGGTGGGTGCTGGCTCGTGGGCAGGCCATTCGGCGAGCATCCAGGCCTCGGGCAGCGACCCGTCCTTGTTCAGTGGAATATCGCGGTTGGCGGGACGAACGCGTAGGGCCAGGAAGCGTGATTTCATGGCTGCGGTCCGGTTTCCTGGACTGTTTTTGGTGCCGTGGCGCCAGGTGGCCTGGCGCAGGTGTTTGCGTCCTGAGGCGAGGGCGAGGTCCCGCAGCGAGGAGGGGCCTTCGCGGTACCGGTCCGCGCCGCGGGGTCCTCGGCCGCTGTAGGGCACGGGTTCGGGCACCGCGTGGGTGGGATGGGCGCTGGTGGAGGCCTTGACCGCGAGAACGTGAGGGATGCCGCGGTCAGTCAGGCCTTGACGGAACGCGGTGACTTCCCCATATCCGGCATCGGCCACGACCACCGGCGGGACCAGCCCCCAGGCCTTGATTTCATCGATCATTTCCAGCGCCTGGGACCATTTCGTGCGGTGCCGGACAGTGTCCGGGATCCCTGCCCGCTCCCGCCGGGCCTGCACTGAAGCGGCGGCCTCGTTCGTCTCTGCGCACGTATCATCCCAGGCCTCAGGGACATACAGCCGCCAGTCCAGCGGGCAGGACGCCGCGTCGGTGGCCGCATGCACGGACACCCCGATCTGGCAGTTCCCGATTTTGCCCAGCGTGCCGGAGTACTGGCGGGCCACGCACGGGGAGGACGGCCCGTCCTTTTTGAATCCGGTGTCATCGATGACCCAGGCCTCAGGCCTGATCGTCTCAACCGCCAGATACGCCAGCCGGCGCCGCGCAGGCTCCACCGCCCAGGTCGAGGACGCCACGAACTGCTGCAACTGCTGATGATCCACGCCAAGCCGTTCTGCCATCGGCTGGATCGATTTCCGCCGGCCATCGAGCATCAGCCCCCGAAGATACAGGCTGCCCTTGGCCCGCTGATCCCTCCGCGGCAACGACGCAAAAACCTCCGCAACATAGTCCTCCAGCCTGCCCCGAACAGCCGCGATCTCCTCGTCCTTCACCCCCCGAAATTAACAGACCCCGCAGGGGATTAAAAGACCAACACCCAAAAACCTAACAAAGTACTACTAGGGCTAGACTCTTCTATGTCTGTCAAGCCGCGTTCATCCGTGTTGCTGACGTGCTGAGTGTCCGGTAGATGCGGCGAGCCAAGTAGCGTTTGATGCAGCGACGGATTTCCTTATCGGTACGCCCCTCGGCATGTCGTTTCTCCACGTAATCGCGGGTTTCGCTGTCGTGGGTCATCTTGACGATCGCGACCATGTGCAGGGCACTGTTCAGCGAACGGTCACCACCCCGGTTCAACCGATGCCGGACCGTGTTCCCGGAGGACGCGGGGATGGGATTCACCCCGGCGAGGGAGGCGAACGCTGCCTCGTTTCGGACCCTGCCTTCGTGCGACCACGCAGCGAGGCACTTCGCGGCGCTGATCGCTTTGAATCCCGTCTCCTCCAGCAGCGGTGCGGCCTCGCTGACCTTCACCAGTTCGTCCAACTGCTTCTCGTTGGCCGTGAGTTGCTCATCCAGTGCCAGGACGTGTTTGGCCAGCCGCGCGGCCTCGGCGCGGGCGACGGACAGGGATAGTTCTTCTTCACGGGACCGCCACTTTGAGACCTCGGTGATCTGAGTGCTGGTGAGCTTCCTACGGGCGTCGATGCCAAGGTCGTTGCTGCGCACCAAGGCGTTGAGCGCGTTGATCGCCCGAGTGCGGTCCTTGGCCATGGATTGGCGCGCCGTGACCAGAATCCTCACGCCCTGGCGAACCCCGTCATGCAGACGGGGGCGGCGCAGTTTCGCTACCGTCAGCGGAAGAGTGGACATGGCGATCTGGTGGGCATCCAGGGCATCGGACTTGCCCACGCCAGGAAATAGACCTCCCCGATCCCGATACCCGAGGGAAATCATCAGTATACTTAGCTTGTTGACGCGTAACGGTTGTGGAGGCTTCACGATGAGCGTTGAGAACCCCCGGTCGCGAGCTCGGTCCTTGATCGACGCCGACGATGTATCGCTGTTCGACTTGTGGTTGGGCTACTGGGCCGAAGGCGGCCAGGGCGGTGAAATGGAACTCGATGCTTTCATCCGTGGCATCCCTCTACTGGACGATTTTGACGAGGTCATTCTGGGCTGGGCCGTGGAGCAACTCTCCGTGCCCTGAACGGGGCGGCGGATCCGGGCGCGCGCCGGCTCCAGCCACGTCGGCCCTTGTTCCACTCCATCAGTAACGCGTCTGGACGAAGCCGACGCCCTCGACGAAGGGCTGACTCCCGGCGGTGAAATCGTCTCCGAGGAACTCATCGTCCAAGTCGTCCCGCAGGGCATGGACGAGTTCACCTGCGCATCCTGTTTCTTGGTCAGGCACAGGTCCCAGCTCGCCCGCGAAAGCAACGGCTACGCATACTGCGTCGAATGCGAGGAATGACGTGCCCTGCATACTGTGGGACATCACATCTGGATGTAACCCGAGAGTGGAAATCCCTCCAGAGGGATGCCAGGCAAAGTCTTGCGGGGACACGCCTGCCTGCGGAAAACTCGGGGGTACGCCGAATTGATGAAAAATTTGCAGCGGGACACACCGTGTCAATGGCCATTAATTTCTGCCCACGGGCGGCCAGTTAATGTGCCCGCTGGTGGCCAGTAAAACTGCCCGGTGATGGCCAACAGATCTGCCCA
>NZ_JBFBKY010000025.1:0-56172 GCF_040702335.1 Pseudarthrobacter sp. NPDC080039
GACACGCAACTCCAACCTCGACTGGGCAGACGCCAAGGCATAACAGCGCCATGAAGAGGATTCAAGGCACCAACCGCGGAAACGACAAACCGCTCACGCCCTCTGTCCTCACCATGCACGGTCCCCGCGGCGTGTACTAAGCTCTCCCAGGGGGCCTGACGCGAAAGCGGTACGGATGTGGGCGGCTGTGGGCGGCTGACAATGGCATCCCGGTGATCACCTGCGTGCGGATTCAAACGAAAGTAGCGGCGAAGTACGAAGCCGTTCACTAAAAGCAGCAAATAACAAATCAGGGCCGGAATTGATCGCTAATTCCGGCCCTGATTTTAGTTTTGCAGCATCCTTAACCTGACTTGGTTCATTTCCTGAAACGATATGAAGGGGAACGGATCACCTGGTCCGCCGGGGATCGGCGATAAGGGCATTTCGTGACATCTGGCACCGGCCAACTCCGCCTCATCCAGCGTCCAAGTCCGTTTCAAGAAGTGCGGCCAACTGCGCCAAGGCTTCTTCGGCACCATGGCCTTCGGCGCGGAGCACGACCCTGTCACCGCTTTTGGCACCTAGGCTCAGCACGGACAGGATGCTCGAGGCGTCGATCGCATCCTCACGCGGGGTGCCGTCGTGGGTGATGGTTACCTCGGTGTCGAGGGCGGCGGCGGCTTCGGTGAATATGGCGGCGGGGCGGGCGTGGAGGCCGGAGGTGCTGGCGATGGTTGCTTCGCGCTCGGGCATGATTGCTTCCTTTGATAGTGCTCGTTGGTGAATCGGGGACGCCTTGGGCGTGCCAGTCAGTCAGCCGGGTACTTTGACGTCCGTGACGAGGCGGGCGATGTGGAGGGCGAGGTATGCGACTTCGTCGCGGGTGAGGGTGGTGTTGAGGCCCATTTCCAGGAGGTACTGGATTTTGGCTGCGCACACGACTGCTTCGGGGTGGCTTTGGATGATCGCGTCAACCAGCAGGGAGGACTCTTCAGAGATTTGCTTGCCGGAGGCCACCCGGCTGAACAGGTAGCGCAGGTGCGTGACGAAACGGGCGGCGTTCATGGACTGCTGGTCTACGTCGATACCGAAGGTCCGGTCGACGAGTTGAAATGCTTGTTGTATGACGCCTGTCATTTGCATGGTTTTCTCCATGCCTTGGGTGGCGAATTGGGCGTTGACGAAGTGCATGGCAAGGGCGACTGCTTCGTCGTCGGGCAGGCGGATACCCAGCGAGGTGGCAACGAGGGCCAGGGCTTCCCGGCCTGTGGCCAGTTCCTTGGGGTAGAGCTGGGATACCTCCCAGGCGAGGGGAAATTGGGCAGGAATGCCTTCCTCAAGCCGCTGCACCGCGAAGTGAAGGTGGTCAGCCAGGGGTACAACCAGCGCCTGGCTGACCCGCAGCCCGAGCAGTTCCTGCGCAAGTGCGGCAACGTCGCCGGCAGCGCTGAGATAGTCGAGCGGGATGTCGTTGAGGAACCGCGCCAATCGGTCCATGTTGGTGTTTTCCGCGGCCACGAATACCTGGTCGGCGGCCTCACGGCCAATGGCATCCCCGGGTTTCCGGCCGTGCCCGAGTCCACGGCCGATCGCCACAAGGTCCTTGCCGTCGTCATCGACGGCCAGCACGGCGTTGTTGTTGAGTACGCGCTTGATCTGCACGCCTCACCATTCCTTCCTAAAAAAGTCGGTTGCTTGATGGTGCGGGGCCACGTGCCCCGCACCATCAAGTGCTGCCCGCCAGTTAGCCGGCGGCTTGAGCCGCTGACGCGGCCGTGGCTTCCAGGCGCTCCCCACCGGAGGCGATGACGTCCCGGTACCAGAAAAAGCTGTCCTTGCGGACCCGTGTCAGGTCCTTGAGATCATTCTCTGTCCGGTCCACAAAGATAAAGCCGTAGCGCTTGGAGATTCCCTGGTGCGTGGAGACCAAGTCGATGGCAGTCCACGGGCAGTAGCCAAAGACCTCCACGCCGTCGGTGATCGCCAGCCGGATCTGTTCCAGGTGCAGGCGAAGGAATTCGATCCGGTAGTCGTCATGGACGCGGCCGTCAACGAGTTCGTCGAAGGCGCCCAGTCCATTTTCGGTGATGATGAGCGGCAGCCGGTACCGGTCCCAGAGCCGCCGCATGGTGGTACGGAAGCCTACGGGGTCGATTTCCCAGCCGAAGGCGTTGACGGGCAGGTGTTCGTTCTTCTCCGCCCGGTACAGCCCGACCTCGCCGCGTGTTATCTGCTGGTCCCCGCCGCGGATCTGGATGTCGGAGGCGTCCCCCCGGGACGCTCCCACGGTCTGGGTCGAGTAGTAATTAAAGGCGAGGAAGTCCGGCCTGGCACTGGCGAGCAGCTCCAGGTCGCCGTCCAGGATTTCCGGGTCCCAGCCCTTGGCCTTCAGGTACGTCCACGCCAACGGGTGGTAGCTGCCTCGGATGGACAGGTCCGTGTAGAGCAGGTTCCGAATAGCGTCCCAATCGTCCGCAGCGACCACGTCCTCCGGTGCGCATGTCGCCGCATAGACCGAGACAATGTTCGGCGCGGGCCCGATCTTCGCCCCGGGCAACATCTGGTGGCACAGGACCATGGCCTTCGCCTGGGCGAGGAACATGTGGTGGTTCTGCTGGTACAACTCCCGCCCGGAAACCTGGCCACTGCGCCCGGTGGTGCCGATAGCCCGCCCGTGCAGGATCATCATGTTTTGTTCGTTGATGGTGAGCCAGTACTTGACCTTGGAACCGTACTCCTCGAAGAGGATGCGGGCGTATCGTTCGAACGCGTCGATGGTGCTCCGCCGGGACCACCCGCCGCGCTCATCGAGCGCTGCGGGCAGATCGAAGTGGTACATCGTCACCACCGGTTCGATCCCCCGGGCAAGGAGCGCGTCGATCACGTGGTGGTAGTGCGCGATGCCGGCAGGGTTTACCTCTCCGTCGCCGTCCGGCACGATCCGGGTCCAGGCGATCGAAAACCGGTACGCCGTGAGCCCCAGTTCGGCGAAGAGTTCCACGTCCTCCTCGAAGCGGTGGTAATGGTCGGCCGCGACCGTGAAGTCGGTGACTCCTTCCGGCCGGTGCATGTGGATATCTATCACGGACGGACCCTTGCCGTCCTCGTCCCAGGCGCCCTCCACCTGGTAAGCAGAGGTGGACGCTCCCCAGAGGAAATCGGTGGGGAACGGGGTGAGTTGTTCGTGCTGCATGTGGTGCTCCCTTCTTCTAGCGTCCGACCGCGGCGATCAACGTACCGGGGGTGACGGCGCCTTGGGCCAGTGGCTGGACCGGGGCGTCTTTCGGTCCGTTGGTCACCACGAGGAGAACGGTGGCGGGATGGCCGGCCTCACGGATGGTCTTGAGGTCGGCGGTCACGAGGCGCTGGCCGGCTTCAACCCGGGCGCCGCGGGCGAGCGGATTATGGAAGCCTGCCCCCTGCATGGTGACGGTGTCGATGCCTACGTGGACCAGGACCTCTGCTCCGTCGTCGGTTTTGATGCCGAAGGCATGGCCGGTCTTCATGGCTACCGCTATGGTGCCGCTGACCGGGGAGACGATGGTGTCCTCGGATGGTTCCACAGCGATGCCGGGGCCCATGGCGCCGGAAGCAAACACCGGGTCGCTGACCTGGGAGAGCGGTACCACGGAACCTGCGCAGGGCGCGGCCAGCTGGATGGTCTCGGTCCGTACCAGTGTCGCGGTGGTGCCGGAAGCTGCAGCCGATCCGTGGCGACCCGAAGACGAGAAGGCTTCCTCCTCCAAGGATGGGGCCGCCTCGGTGGCTGGGTTGTCGACTGTGGGCTTTTCGAACTTGAAGGACAGGAGGAAGGTCAGAGCACCGGACACGACTGCGGCGATGACCAGGGCGATGATGATGTTGATCATGTTCTGCAGGGAGTTATCGCCGATGTAGAGGAGCACGGCGGGCAGTCCGGAGGAGCCGGTGGCGAAGCGGTGCGTCTGGGTCAGGCCGGCGTACAGGCCGCCGGCGCCGCCGCCGATCATGGCCGCGATCAGCGGGTAGCGTTTGGGCAGGGCAACGCCGTAGAGGATGGGTTCGGTGATGCCCATCAGGCCGGTGATGCCGCCGGCGGTGGCGATCTGGCGGGTCTTCTTGTCCCGTACCCGGAAGGCGACGACGAGGGATGCGACGCCCATGGCGATGTTGGATACCAGGGCGCCCGGGCCGAAGATGCTCTCCTTGCCGGTCTGGGCGAGCTGGAGGACGCCCAGGGGTGCCACACCGTTGTGCAGGCCGAACATGACCATGACGGGAAGGGTGGCGCCTATCAGCAGGGGCGGGGCCCAGGCTGCGTTGGTGCTCAGGAACCCGAAGAAGGAGCCGAGGTAGCCGCTGAGGATGCTGCCGATGGGGCCGAGGACAACCAGGGCCAGGGTGCCCATGATGAGGAATGTCAGCATGGGTACGAAGACCAGGTTCACGGACTTGGGCACGACACGGGTCAGGAAACGCTCAACGTAGGCCTGGGCGAGGATCACCAGGATGATCGGGATCACCGCGCCGGAGTAGGTGGCCAGCGGGACCGGCAGCACGTCGAAGAAACTAACGGGGTCCTTCTTTGCGACCATCGCCGTCCACACCGGGTGAAGCATCATGGCCGCTACCGCTGCGGCCAGGATCGGGCTGATCTTGAGCTTCTGCGCGGCCGTGAACGCCAGGAGCACCGGAAGGAAGTAGAAGACGGCGTCGGCGAACATGTTCACCAGCGCATAGGTCTGCGATTCCCGGGACACCAGGTTCAGGACCACCAGCAATGCCAGCAGCGCCTTCACCATGCCCGCGCCGGACAGTGCGGGGATCACCGGCTGGAAGACGCTGGCGACGAATTCGATCACAGCGGTGCCGGGATTCTTCTTCTTGCCGGCCGAGGCTTCATCGGCCGCGGCAGCAGCTCCGTTGTGGGCGGCCGCGTTGGTTGAGAGGTCGCCGAGTTCGCGTTCGACCTCCTCGAACACGTCCTGGACGTGCGTCCCCACCACGACCTGGAAGACGCCGGCATTGGACAGGGATTTGGCGACGCCGTCGGTGGCGTTCAGTTCGTCGACGGCGACAGCGGACTCGTCCCGCAGCACGAAGCGGATCCGGGTCTGGCAGTGGTAGGCCTCGATGATGTTGGCTTTGCCGCCAACCAGCCGCACGATGTCGGCGGCCAAGGGAGCATATTTGGTGCTCATGATTTTCCTCGCGTTCTTCGGACTGCTCAAAGGAGCAGTCGGGGAAAGGCAACGCGGCTCGGGAAGCTTTTTTTGGGCACAAAAAAAGCTCAAGCCGGTTGACCAATGAAGGTCGAAGAGCTTGAGCCTTGCCCCGCCTGAAGCGGGTTACATACCCAGGTCTCGAAAGAACCAAAAACAGTGTGACAGGTGATTCCCGTCACGTCAAACCCCTACATTGCGGGGTTGAGGGATGAAAAGGCTTCCGGCGGCCGCAAGAAGCAGGGCGGCCGCGGCAGCGCCGAAGCCTATCTGCAGGCCGGGGATGAAACCCATGGGCGATGCGAGGAGGCTGCCGAAGACCGCGATGGCCACAGCCCCGCCGACCTGACGGAAGGTGTTGAAAATGGCGCTGGCGGTGCCGGCCTGTTCCCCCGGGACGCTGGCGAGGACGACCGAGGTAATCGGCGGCATGGCCGTTGCCCCGCCCATCCCGTTGAGAATCATCAGCGCTGCCACCAGTGGAGGCGCTCCGAGGGGCGCGGTGAGGAGCAAGGCGACCATCCCGGCGGCCATGGAGCTCAGTCCGAGTACTGCAGGCAGGCGTGGGCCGAACCGGTTCGCGAGCCTGCCGCTGACGACGTTGCCCAGGATGCTGAACGCCGAGGACGGAAGGAACACCAAACCGGCGGCAAGCGGGGGCAGGCCAAGGTGTTGCTGGAGGAACAGACTGAGGGTGAACACGCTGCCGAAATTTCCGACCATGAACGCGAAGCCTGCCACGAGTGCGATCCGCATCCCGGCAGGGGCGAAAAGTCGCAGTGGCATCATCGGATGCTTGGCGCGAGCCTGGATACAAATGAACACGGCGATCCCTGCGGCTGCAAGAACCAATGCGGTGATCGGCACGCCGCTGAAGCCGTGCGCCCCGCCCATAATGAGCCCGTACATCAGGGCCGTCAGGGCGATCAGTGAGGCCATCTGGCCGCCCCAGTCGAAGGGCGCCGGGCGTCTGGGTGACGGGGCGACGTTACGCACGAGCACCAGCATGGCGATGCACACCGGCAGATTGATCGCGAAGACGAACCGCCAGTCCCACGTGGTCAGCAGACCACCGAGGGCCGGGCCGACGGCGCCGGCGACAGCCCCGCCCACTGCCCAGATTCCCAAGGCACGGGTTCGTTTCCGGGCATCCGGGAACGCCTCACGGATCAGGGCCATGGATGCCGGCAGCATACCTGCCGCGCCGGCGCCTTGAAGGACCCTGGCCGTGATCAGGACGCCCAGAGAGGGAGCGGCCGAGCAGCCGATCGAAGCCAGCAGGAAGAGCAGGATGCCCCAACTGAAAGCGCGCTTGGCTCCAACCCGGTCGGACAAATTCCCGGCGAACAGCAACAATGCGGCAAAGGTCAGTGTGTATCCGTCGATGACCCACTGCTGCCCGGAGATGTCTCCTCCGAGGTCTTCTCTGATGCTCGTCAGGGAAACGTTGACAATCAGGATGTCCAGCGTGATCAGGAAGAAGCCGAGCGAACCCAGCAAAAGCGCTATCCGCACACCAACCGGCTCCTTCTCCCCCGCGCTGGTGGTGGATGGTCTTGTCGTCCTGGGCGTGGGCCGCTGCAAAGGTGTCCTCTCAAAAATTCGAAAACGAAAGTGTCGGGCCCAGGCATTTTCAGGCCTGCGATCCGTGGGAAAGCGGACGCCAGCTGCGAGCAGCCGGCGTCCGGTCACGTGTGAGCGAGGCGATCCCGCGACGTGAACCAGATCAGCAAGGCTGCAAGGGTAAGAGCGATGGCTGCACACATGATCGCTGCCCACCCTCCCGCAGTCCAGAGGGGACCTGAGACAGCGGACCCCAGCGCGCCACCGATGAAGTTACTGACGACCAGCGCCGTGTTGAGCCGGCTGCGTGCTGAACCCGGCAGGGTCAGGAGGCGCGTCTGGCCGAGAACTGAGTTCGCCTGCGCTGCGGCATCGAACAGGATCACGAGCACAACCAAGGCGGTGATTGAGCTGCCCGCAAGCAACGCGCCCACGAGGGTGAAGGCGAGCAGCACCAGGGCGATCCCCGAGGCGGGGACGGACCAGCCACGGTCGTGGACTGCGCCGGCCCTCCTCGCCGCGAGGGCACCGGCCAGCCCGGCCAGGCCCACCAGGCCGATCTGCCCGACGGAGTACGAGAACGGTGGCGCCGCCAAGAGGAACGTCAGCGACGTCCAGAACAGGGAGAAAATCGTGAAGCCCAGTGCGCAGATCAGAATGGTCGGCAGTGCAGCCGGATACTGACGGACCGTGGTAAACACGGAGGCCAGTAACCGGGGGTAGGGAACCCGCTCCCGTGGCTCCAGATGCGGAATGAGTGCGTACAGCACGACGGCAAGGACGACGGTGAGGATGGCGGCGATGACATAAATAGCGCGCCAGCCAAAGGCTTCGGCCACCAGGCCGCTCACTGTCCGGGACAGAAGGATGCCGGTCAGCACCCCTGAAGCAATCGTTCCCACAATCCGGCCACGCTGCTGGGGTGCAGCGAGCTCGCTGGCCAATGGTACGAGGAGCTGGGCAGCAATGGTGGTGAAGCCAACTGCGCCCAGGGCAGCCAGGAGAAGAGAAAAGGTGGGTGCGGCGGCCGCCCCGAGGAGCATGACCGCGGAAAGGCCGAGGACGGTGGGAATGAGCCGGCGGCGGTTCAGTACATCTCCGAGCGGAACCAGGAGGAAGATGCCCAAGGCGTAGCCGATCTGGGTTGCGGTGACCAAGGCGGCTGCGATCGAACGGGAGACACTCAGCGAGCTGGCTATCTCTTCGATTAACGGCTGTGCCCAGTACAGGTTGCTGACGGCGAGCCCACCGGCGATGGCAAAAGCAAGTGTCCGGGGCCGGCTCATGCCGGCAGTCGCAACGGCAGGGGCAGTAGGCATGTGCGCTTTCATTTCAGTAGTTCAGGCCGCCGGCCTTTAGTGGGTTCCACGGATGACCTGGATATTTAGCTCGAAAGTGCCCAGGGCACCAACGAGGGTGAAGTACAGCCGTGAGTACATCTCGGCGCCGCGGGCACCGGTGATATCGCCAAGGTCAAGAATTGACCCTTCGGACCAACCAAAGCCGCCCAGCAGGCCCCGGACCGTTTTCTTGGCTTCCGAGTCATTGCCTGCAACAAAGATGGTGTGCTCACCCGGGACACGGCTGGGGTCGATCATCACTTGCCAAAACACGGTGTTCAACGACTTCACAACCCGTGCGTCGGGAAAAGCACGCTGGATCTGCTCGCCGAGGCTGTCCGTGTTGGCGACTGTGAGGGTGGGGGGCATCCCTTGGGACAGGTCCAGCGGCAGGGCCAGATCCAGCACGACTTTCCCGGCAAGGTTCTCCGCGCCCACGGCTTCGAGCGTGTTAAGGGCGTTCTGTCCGTTGGTGGCGTTGAGAACGACCTCACCATGCTCACCGGCCTCGGGAAGCGCCACCAGGCGGACAGCGGGATTGGCTTTCTGCCAAGTGGCGTAGGGTTCGTACCCCACCGAGTCTGGTCCGGTGCGAGCGAGCGTCTGTTCGACGTCGCGGGTGCCTATGACGACGTCATAGCCGAGGCCGGACAGCCGTCCTGCGAGGGCCTGGCCGACCTTGCCGGTTCCCAGGACTGCGATCTTCATAGATGCTCCTTCTCGTGGTTCTGCTCAGCTGGCATTCGCGGGAATGATCTCGACGGTCGCAGATTGCGGGCCCGATGCGAGCATGGGCGGCAGGTAGAAGCTGGCTGTGTACTTCTCCCGGTAGGCTGCGTCGATTCGGTCCCTGAGGGACTGGTCGGCGGCGGGGGCGAACTCGACCTCGAAGGTGGAGCCAGCCGTGGTGATGCGGCCGGCCCGCTGGCGCATCGCCGATTTGTACCAGCGGGAATTCGTACCGTTCCATGCGCGAACGAACAGCCGTCCGTCGACCACGACGGACCAGATCCACGTCGGCGTGCCATACGTGAAGCCGTCATCGCGCAGCGGTGCTATGTGAAGGTCGTCGGTGGCCGCAATGCTCCTGATGTCTGCGGAAGACCATGAGGTCATGACGTTCTCTGCTTCCTTTCTCACCCTGGCGCCTAGGGCAGGAGAAGTGTCTTGATGGCCCGGCGCTCGTCCATGGCCTTGTAACCCTCGGCCACCTGGCTCAACGGAAGGGTCAGGTCAAAGACCTTCCCCGGGTCGATTTCCCGGCGCCAGATCCGGTCGATCAGATCAGGCAGGAAACGCCGGACCGGTGCCGGGCCGCCGTGAAGGTGAACGCCGGAGTAGAACAGCTCTTCACCGGGGATGTTGATGCCGTGCGCGACACCAACGAATCCCACATGCCCACCGGCGCGGGTAGACCGGATCGCCTGCATCATCGCTTCCTGGGTGCCCACTGCCTCGACAACGGAATGCGCACCGAGGCCACCAGTTAGATCCTTGATCTTCGCTGCACCCTCGTCGCCGCGTTCGGTCACGATATCGGTGGCGCCAAATTCACGGGCGAGTTTCCGCCTCGATTCATGGCGGGACATCGCAATGATGCGTTCGGCCCCGAGCTGCTTGGCTGCAAGGATCGCGAGCAGCCCGACCGCCCCGTCACCGACGACCGCTACCGTCTTGCCCGGGCCGGCTTCGGCGGCGACCGCGCCGAACCAGCCGGTACCCAGCACGTCGGAGGCCGCCAACAACGATGGAATCAGCTCCTGCTCGGGCATGCCCGGGGTGGCGACGAGTGTTCCGTCGGCAAGCGGGACGCGCAGGAGCTCGGACTGTGCACCACCGGCGCCGGCGAACTCCCCGTGGGCGCAACGGGACTGATAACCGGCCTGGCAGATTTCACAGGTGTTGTCCGAGGCCATGAACGAGCCGACCACGAATTCGCCGACCTTAACGTTTCTGACCTCATCACCGATCTGTTCGACGACACCGACATACTCATGCCCGATAGGTCTGGGCTGGCTGACCCGATTGACGCCCCGGTAGTCCCACAGGTCCGACCCGCAAACGCAGGCCGCGGCCAAACGGATGACAGCATCGGTGGGGGCGAGAATCTGCGCGTCCTCTCGCTGCTCATACCGGACGTCGCCGGGGGCGTGGATAACGGCTCCATGCATGATCGTCAGTTCTCCTTCGTGAAAATGTTCTTGGCCACGGCCATCGCACTCATCCCGTTCGGCCATCCTGTGTAGAACGCGAGGTGGAGGATCGCTTCCTTCAGTTCTTCCTCCGTCACGCCGTTTTGGCGGGCGTAATCCAGGTGGAAGTTGAGTTGATCCGCCTTCCCTGTCGCGATCAACGCAGCGACGGTGATCAGGCTCCGGTCCCGCTTGGACAGGCCCTCACGTTCCCAGACCTCGTCAAACAGCACCTTGTCCGTGTAGTGGACTATTCCGGGTGCGAAGTCACCGAACGCCTTTTGGCCGCCGGTCCAGCCAGCACCTGTGTTCTCGGCCATGATCTTGTCCTCTCATCGAATCCTTCTTCTCTTCTCCCGCACTCCGGGACGCCCCTGGCGTAGGTTCACAACCAAACAGCGCAGCAGATCCTCGGTGACGGTTCACGCGTCTACGGCGGCACCCTGCCAGCAATGGCTGCTGCTCTGGCGGGGCTGAAAGCCGCCGCCCTGAATCCTTTGGGGATTCCATAACATCTGAGAAATATCTTTGGAGGGAGTCACTGATGAGGGGTGTACCAACAGGGCATCCCTGCCCGCTCCCCCACGCCGTAGCCTTGGAGGCGTGGACAACCGGAATGAAGTTCGGGACTTTCTCATGTCCCGACGAGCGAAACTTACCCCCGAGCAAGCGGGCCTCCCCATCTCCGGGCAACGGCGCGTGAAGGGCCTGAGACGCAGTGAAGTCGCAATGCTCGCCACCGTGAGCATCGAGTACTACGCCAAAATCGAACGCGGAAACCTTGCCGGGGTGTCCGATGCCATCCTCGATGCGGTAGCAGGAGCCCTCCAACTCGACGACGCCGAACGCGAGCACCTATTCGACCTCGCACGCGTCGCCAACGGTGCGGCCCAGCCAGTGCGCAGACGCACACCACAGAAGTGGACGGCCAGAGACAGTCTGACCAGGGCCCTCGACGTCATCACGGACGGGCCCGCATTCGTGCGCAACGGCCGGATGGACATCCTCGCCACCAACCCGCTCGGCCGCGCATTCTACGACCACGTGTTCGACGGCCCCGGACAGGGCAACCTCGCCCGGTTCTGTTTCCTCGATGAACGCGCCAAGGAGTTCTACCCCGACTGGGAAGCTGCCTGCGATGTCACCGTTTCCATCCTGCGCACCGAGGCCGGCCGGGATCCCCGCGACAAACAGCTGCACGACCTGGTCGGGGAGCTCTCCACCCGCAGTGACGCGTTCCGCACCCGATGGGGAGCCCACAACGTCCGTCGGCACGGCTCGGGCACCAAGAACTTCCACCACCACGTAGCCGGCGAGCTGACCCTGACATACGAAGGGATGGAGCTGACCGCCGAACCCGGGTTGTCGTTGCTCATCTACACAGCCGACCCAGGCTCTGCCAGCCAGGAACGCCTCCGGCTGCTCGCCAGCTGGGCGGCCACCCCGCAGCAACAGCACGACACGGACCTAAACATGACAATGGCCGCCGAGCCAAAGGAAACGAAACGATGAAACTACTCTCCCTGCCAGCCACCACGAAAAACCCGCCGGAACAATTCACCGGCGATGTCTGGATGGACCCGATAGCCGTCCCCCAAGAGCCCGGCCAGCGAATGGTCGTAGCATCTGTGCGGTTCGCACCCGGAGCACGGACAGCCTGGCATTCCCACGAGAACGGTCAGACGCTGCACATTACCGAAGGCACCGCCCTGATCGGCACCCGCGACGGAACCGTCATTCGCGCCACACCAGGACAGAGCATCTACACCCCGCCGGGAGAAGAACACTGGCACGGCGCCGCACCGGACCGGTTCATGACCCACGTTGCAATGCTTGAGAACAGTGAGGATCCCGCCACCACGACGGCCTGGCTCGAGCACGTGACAGACGACGAATACACCAGCGCAGACACGCACACCAAGGAGGCGTGAAACATGCACACCAGGACACTCGGACAAGGCCTCGAAGTATCGGCGATCGGGATCGGCGCGATGGGGATGTCCCAAAGCTACGGACCCAACCCCGGTAGCCGGGAAGAAATGATCAATGTGCTCCGGTCCGCCCTCGACCACGGCGTTAACTTCTTCGACACCGCCGAAGTGTACGGCCCCTACGACAACGAAGAGCTCGTCGGTGAAGCCCTCCAACCGATCCGCGACCGGGTCGTCATCGCCACCAAGTTCGGCTGGGACATCCAGGACGGCCAAAGCGTGGGACTGAACAGCCGGCCCGAACAAATCCGCCGCGTCGCTGATGCATCCCTCAAGAGGCTGCGCACCGACGTGATCGACCTGTTCTACCAGCACCGCGTCGATCCCGACGTGCCCATCGAAGACGTCGCCGGCACCGTCAGCGAGCTGATCACCGAAGGCAAAGTCCGCCACTTCGGCCTGTCCGAAGCCTCCGCCAACACGATCCGCCGCGCGCACGCCGTCCAACCCGTCACCGCGCTGCAAAGCGAATACTCCCTCTGGACCCGCGACCCTGAAGCCGACGTCCTCCCAACACTGGCCGAACTCGGAATCGGCCTCGTGCCGTTCAGCCCCCTCGGTAAAGGCTTCCTCACCGGTGCCGTGGACACGTCCACCACCTTCACCGACGGCGACATCCGCAACCGCGTACCCCGATTCAACCGCGAGAACCTCGCAGCCAACCAAGCACTCGTCGAGCACGTGTCCGCCCTGGCCAAGGCCAAAGAAGCGGCCCCGGCGCAAATCGCTCTGGCTTGGCTGCTCGCCCAACAGCCATGGATCGTACCGATCCCCGGAACCCGGCGCACCGCCCGCATCAAGGAAAACGCCGAAGCCACTCAAGTTCCACTCTCCGCCGACGAGATCGCTGACCTCAACACCCTCGCCGAGCGCGTCGGTGTCCACGGCGACCGCTACAACGCCAGCCACATGGGCTACGTCAATCGGTAGGCATGACCGTCACGGGCAAAAGCCGAATCAGAGGCAACACCCCACCGCCACTGACGCCACTGATTCCGGCCGGACCGACATACACAAAGCAGCGTATGGCTGACTACACCCCAACCTGACGTCAGAGACCGAGCACAATGAATGTCAGAACAGGATCCAACTCGTCCTTGTCTGACGCTGGGTCAAGAATCTCTTAGAGATCAATCTGACGTTGACCGCCGTGATTGAAGCGCTGTTGCGGGTCATGATGGTTGGCTGGTTACAGTCAGCGGGGCGAGGACTGCATGGCGGAGGGTGGGTACCACGTTCTGATATGGAAGGGACGTGGACGTTGCCCGACTGATGATGACGGGAGCATGTTCACGTGTCAGGTGGCGGCCTCAATTGTTCGGCGACCGGCAGCCGCTTTGCGTTGATTCGTATTTCATTTGAATTCGTCATGTTGCCTGAGGTCTTGCCGGTGACCAGCGCCAGGATCCCCGGAGGTCGACTGCACCAAACATTCCTCAACTCATGAACGACACGTACGCAACTAACTGAACTGTTTTCGCGTTGCGCGGCAATCCAGTGCAATTATCTGACCGTGGATCTTGATGAAGACAGCCTCTCTCCCTCGACGATCAGCCAACTCAATTCACTGAGTCGGTTTGGGCTTAGCGAAAAGGCCCTCGTTCTGTATGGGCGGTGGTGGCAGTTCGAAGATTGGCTACGACAACTCGCTTACGTCGAGCTCAGGTCGAAGTATGGGCGTTCCTGGTCCACGCACATACGTGGGTCTACATTGAACCAAGACAGGGACGCAGAGTGGACACACATGCTCGCGCGAGATAACGAGAACCCCCTTGCCTACCTCGATTTTCCCAAACTCTCGGATCTCATGATCGCGGAGTGGGATATCTTCAAGTTCGCCCTTCCTAGGCTCGAGACCTGGAAAAGCCACGTGAGCGAACTCAACATGGTGCGGCGGAGAATAGCGCATCTCCGTTTGGCTCATTCAGATGATTTGGCCCGCTTGGAGCAGGCTCTTCGCGACTTGGAACGTGGCGCCTTCATCACATTAGCTACCTACAACTCTCGCTGGCGGCCGCAGGGCACCAGTTCCGACCCCATAGTCGACGGCTGGATCAATAAGAAGCATGACGATGCTCAACGTCTGATTGATCATGCCTACAGCCAGTATGAGGTTTCCTTTAACCTTCGAATCAGCCATCGTCCATGGGCTGGATCCCGAGGAGTTTCCCCGGTGCCTGGACCGGGAAAACTGTGGCACGCAGAGTTCTATTCGCTCCGGATTCCCATCGACATCGCTGAACTCTGGCGCAACGGTTACTTCCATGAACCGCAAGATCTAGTCCTACACGTTGAGGTGAATTCCCCCCATAGCGTGTCGTTCACCTTTGCTGATGTTGACGACCATAGGGAGATTGCCGATGCCATCGGGAACACATTCGATGCCATCCTTACGTCTCGCAGCCGGATTGATGACACCAGCCCTCATGATTGGCAGCGTGCAGCTCGCGAACTCAACTACAGGATCACAGCTGGAACGGGGTGGAACGTCGTTGATGAAAGCACGCTGCCTATTTCGCTCTTCGGAAGTGGTGGCAGCGTGCAAGAGTTTCCACGATGGTAGCCACCATCTGCGGCCTCCGGCGACGTGCGGTGCGTCCTCGGTGGCGATGGGAAAACGACTGACTATCTAGTTTGGCTTTCCTCCTCCGGGATAAGCATGTCTACGGCAGCGCGGGCGCGTTTCGCGGATTCTCCAACGCCGAGTGCAATCAAGCGGTCGTGCCAGAGCTTCCGCCATGTCCGGCGTTGGTCATCGTCAGAGAGCTGCGCGTCGACGGCGACGCCACCTGCAAAGGGCCATTTAGGCTGTGGTCCCTCAGCAAGGCACAAGCGTGCCAGTATTGCCCGGCGAACCAGGTCGCTCATTCGGTCGACTGCGTGTGCGAGTGCGATACCGAAGTGCCCTTCGATTCCATGCTGAGGCATAGTGGACAGCTTCTTGAATAAATTGCCGAGATCCTTTTCGCTTATCTGCCCGCCGTGCACCAACTTGGAACGGATCAGGTAGAGCTGTTTAACATCGTTGAAGATTGCTGTGCTGGAGTCATCCGTCTGAGACAGAAGAGCAGCGGCGCGACTGCACAGGCGCAGGGTGAGGCCCTCGCCTTCGTTCTCCCCTATCAAGGCCGCCTCAAGAGCTGTAGCAAGGTCCACAAGCTGATCGAAAAGGCTCCCTTGAACATGGGCCGCATTGAATTTTTTCATCGCAACGTCGAATGAAGTCGCGACAATTCGGTCCCGTTTAACCTCGGCGGAATCGATGATCTTTCCGATGGCTTCGATCGCTTGAGCCTCATTACCGGTTAGCTTGACCTCACGGCGCACCAAGGCACGACCCATCAGGGTAGTCTTCCCGAACTCGTGCAGATGGGGGCTCATAGGAGATGTGAGTGTGGATGGGCCGGTAATTTCAAACGCGGTTTGGACTGTTCCGGAGGTGAGGATGCGTATGGTCCGGAGGAATCGTTCCAAACGGGCCGAGAGCAGTCGTCCAGCCCCGTAGAAGTCTCCCGGGTCCTCAACTGACTCTCTTGTGACAAGCAACGCATGTGGTGGGTCGAAGCGCCATGGAAGTTCGCGATTCCAAGCCGATGGAGCCCCTGGGATTTCCCCACAGACATGCTCTGCCGAATCGTCGTATCGTGCAGATTCCGGGATGATCTTGATGCCGCCTATCTCGAGCTCGTTCCCGTCCACAGTCGTCAGGTGTGTGACGCTCCTAACGCAGATGATCTCCTGGCTGCTTGCATCCAGCACATTGATTAGTTCAGTGATCGATTCAATGACGCCGGAACTGCCCGCTTCGAAGTCCTCGGAGAAAGCACAGCGGGCTATTGCGGCCTCTAGGAAACTGAATATGAATGTACTGGCGAACTGGGCATGCTTCCGAGTGAGTGGATCCTGGAATCTGTTCGGGTACTTGTCGTTAAGCTGGGCCTCGAGCGTCTTGTACTCAGCGAGACCCATCAGGTCGGGTCCGAAGTAGTCGCGCCCGACAGCAAGATGACGGTGGTACTTGGGGGTGGGGAGCACGTGATCTTCTGCGAGGATGCCGAACGCTGCTCGCGCGAAGTCTAGGCATGCTCCGCGGAGCTCATATTGTTCATTCACCGGTCCATTGTCGTTCGTCTGTCCGGTTCATGTGCGAACCGATGCGGTCAGCGCCGGGGCGTCCGTGGGCCGGTCCTGAACCGGTCGGATAGTGGCCTGGAAATGGACGTGGGCTGTGCTGAAAGAGTGTCCCGTTCGGTTGGCCGGGTGGACTGTTCTGGCATCTAACCAGCAGATTCCGAACGCCCAAGCCATGCAAGCCAAGTGATCCTTTTCCGCTCACCTGGCCGAGCCGCGGCGCGGGTCGAAACCACCCGATCATTCTGAGGTGCGTGTCCTTGTGGCTTTCTCTCGTGCAGCACGGCTATCGTTGCATCAACGGATTGGCGTTGCGGTGGTGCCGCGAAGCTACCGAGTCTCTCATCATCCTTACCGCGACCCGCCCTGCTTTTCCTCGTGCCCGGCCATACGTACGCGCGCAATTGGAGGATAGGTAGCGGAGGTCCGCCAACCAACGCCCTATTGGAGAACACCATGACGCTTTACAGTTGCCTGCCTACTCAGGGCAAAACCACCGTCATCGCAACCTGGCCCGGCGAGTACGCCGACTCTCACAGCGCAAAGGTCACCAGCTTTACCGATGCCGGTCAAGCCTCTCGAATAGCCGAGGACCTAACTCGAGTTTCAGAGTCCATGTGGGATGCCGCCGCGTGGCTTGACCTTTACGATGAGGCCGAGGCGCGTCTCAGGACCATCATCGACGCCACCCGTGGTACCTCTGATATCCCGACCTTCAGCGCATCAGCCTTCGACGGCTACCGACATGCGGAGTCTTGGACGGGCATGGACCTAGTCAATACGCTTGGCATGGGACTGCCTGAGGCGCTGAACCCACTCACACGCGCACAGCGCCTATCGGTAGCCGAAGAACTCGTCGCCGATGCCACAGCCAGATCCGAGTCACTGCGTCTGTTGCCGACCGGCAGCGGGCCCGTCGATCCCGCATCGCGCATCTGGCAGGCTGCAGACATTACACGAGCCACCAAAATGGGTCTCACCGGAAGTCTGCCTGATGGTGCCGCCGGCTGGTTGGTTCGGGTGTTCGACACCGATCACGGTCCGGCTGAGCGATGGGGTGCACGAAATCTACTGCACCGGCTCGAGCAATTGGCGTCCGCGGCGAAAACCATCAACGCACGCGGGAGCGCCGACCTCGACCCTGTATCCGGATTAATGGACCACCTCGTTTTTCCAGCAGAACTCTTCGGCGTGCGCATTGACCATTCCGGTTCCGCGAACCCGACACTTAACGACGACATCCACCCCGCCGTGGCGCGGAGCTCCCTTGCCGATGCCTACCGCGCCTATGCTGCAAGCGCAGAGCTCGGGTGTGGTGACGCCGTTCTCTACATCAGCCCTGACATCGCGATGCGCAGTACGGCCCCTTGGGATCGCGATGTATTCGCCAAGATTGACGTCGAACTAAGCACGCGGGGCGGCACAGTTACTTTGGCAGCGCTCGATGCCTTGGACACAGCCGGATTCGTCGCCGCTCTTGGAAACTGGGTTACAAACACGGTGTTCCGCGCCTGACCAGGTTGCCTCGCTAGCCAACCCAGCCTGTCCACAGCCGGGGACAATCCTGAGAGGTTATCCACCGCTACTGCTGCTGAGGGGAGCTTTCCCGATGGCTCCCGGTTTCCAGCTGTGGATAACCCGGATTGACCCCAACTGTGGACAGCCCGCATGGTCGCCCTGGGGCGTTGGGTGATCTCATCTGGTTTGGAACAGCCCTGCGGGTGGTTCCTCACAGGGCAGTGGGGTGAGCTTGGCGCGGTGGCCGTCTTCGGGGTTGCAGCCGCGGAACGGTCCATCGGTGGAGAGCAGGACGGACATGTGGTGGTCTGCGTGGTCGCGCCACCAGACGCTCATGCCTGTGGTGCCGTCCAGGCGCAGGAATTCCCAGGCGCGCCAGAGCGCTTCGAGGCGGCTGATCGCTTCGGCGTGTTTCCACCACTGCGGGCACCAGGTCACACCGCCCTGGACATTGAGCTGCCGCCGGTAGCTGGTGGCCAGCTTGCCGCTGACGAATTCGGCCACGTTCGGGTAGAACAGCTCAGGTGCGTCGGAGTCATCCTCGGCCGGCTCCGTCGGGGTTGTGGTGTCGTCGAGCTCGTCGTCCCACTCCCCCAGGCCCTCACTCATGAGAGGCACCCGCAGCGATCCAACGGTTCCCCACCGCCGGCCTGTTGGCCGGGTCGTGTGCGGCGATGGAGGCCCGTACAGCATCCGCCTGCGGACCACTCATCCAGGGCACCGTTTCCAGCAGCGCCGCTGGGGCGCCGGAAGCAAACATGATGGCCCGGCCACGAGGGAAGGCGGCTAGGTCTGACACATCCAGGGTGCGTTCCTTGCGGTCGTCGTCATGGCTGTACGAAGTGCCCTGTTTGGAGCGGCTTCTGGTCATGTTGGTGTACCGGTACTCCCCTACCAGTTGCGCGAGTTCGTTAAGGAATTCGGCTTCGGCGACGCCGCCGCCGTAGACCTTGATGTTGGAGGCGGACCAGAGTTTGCGCATGCCGTCGCGGCCCCACACTTCGACGCCTTGGGACCAGGACTGGAGGATGGTCATCAGGACGATGCCCCGGGAGCCGTAGTGGCTGTAGAGGTTCGGCAGTTCGCGCCAGCGGCAGACGTTTGCCGCTTCGTCGAGGACGCCGACCATGGGCGTGGCGAGCCGGCCGCCGGGCGAGTGGACGGCGAGTTCTTCTGCGGCCTCGACCGTGGCCACGGTCAGTGCGGTGACGAGTGGGCCGGCGGTTCCTTTGCCTTCCTTGGAGAGGCTGTACAGCGTGCCCTTGGAGCGGACGAATTCCGCGGGGTCGAACTGCGGCCGGTCGTCCTTGTCGCCCTGGGGCGTGACCCATCGGGCGACTTGGCGGTTGGTGAGGCAGGACGCCATTTGCAGTGCCGTGCCGTACACGCCGCCACGTTGCTTCTCGGGTGCGTTGATGACGCCGCCGACGGCGTTCGCGGTCTGGGTGAAGCCGTGGGTCTTGAGGATGTCCACTGCTTCGTCGTCGGCGGGCCGGGTCAGCCAGGTGTGGACCTGCGTGATCGGGCGCCCGTCAAGGGCCGCGGCGAGCAGGAGCCCGGCGAGGAGGTCCTGGCCGGCGGGGTCGAAGTATGCGTCGGTTTTGGCGTCGGGGCCGCGCGAACCGGCGGCGAAGTGGTCGGCCAGGCGTGCCGCCTTCACTTCGTCGGTGACGTAGGACAGGGGGTTCCACCACCAGTTGGGTTCTTCGAGGGCGACGGACTGGGGGTCGAAGACCCATACGGGCCCTTCGGCTGCGCGGACGTCGCGGGTGCCGTCCACGATGTCGCGCTTGTTGGAGGTCACCAGGGCGGCGCCGGGTGCGGCAAGGATCGCGGGGATGGCCCGGGATGTTGTTTTGCCTGTGCGGGGTCCCCAGATGTCGATGTGCATGTCTTCCCAGGAGCCATAGACCATCTGCCCACCCAAGACGGTCTTACCGACCGGGACACCGGGTGAGCCTTTCACGCCGAGACGCTCGGCAGTGGCCGTCGCCCCGCGCAGGCTCAGTGCCCGCAGATCACGGCCTTTGGCCATGTGCTGGGCGGCTGCGTCCACCCGGGACCGCTTGGACCGTCGACGCAGCACCCCGCGGACCACCAGTACTGCGAGGACGATGATGAGGACGCCGAAGCCGGCCAGGACCCAGGGGGCGGCCGCCGGCCAGGTGACCTTGTGGGAGAGCAAGCCGAAGACCAGCTCGAACGGATTGCCCGGGAGCTTCTGTCCGTCATTGGACAGCATCGACCCCAGGTGCACGGCGCCGGTCACCGAGCCGACACTGAGCACGACGACGGTGATGAAAACCCAGAGCAGGATGGTTTCGCCGTCCATCCCCGAACGCTTGCCGCTGCTTGGTGCACCCATCAGCTCTCCCCCTCGCCGGCCCCGATTTTCGACCACCGTTTGTTGGTGTCATGCAGGGATTCTTCAACGCTGGTCAGCTTGAGCGCGACAGGGATCCCGGGCCTGCCGCCGACTTTGAAGAGGAATTTGCCCAGGCCCGGGCGGACGCGTTTGCGGGATCCGCCGACGTCGGTCCATGACCCGGGGTCAGCCCATGAGATGAGGCGGGCTTGTTCGGCCCGGGAGAGGGTGACGGCTTTGTTGAGTTTTTCCATTTCGGCGCCGGGGAGTGCGCCGCAGACGACCATGCCGGAGCGTTCGACGAAGCCGCGGGCTTTCATTCGTTCGGCTTCGGTGGGCAGGGCTTCGAGGTCGCTCATGGTGTGCGTGATCATGGCCTGTCCGACGCCCTCCGTACGGTTCAGCCGGGTGAGCGAGTCCACCCGGTCCACCATCCCTTCACCGGAGCGCAGGGCCCGCCACAATTCATCCATGACGACGAAGTAGTTACGGCGCGGCTCCAGGCCGGCATCGGCCAGGGTGTGGGCGACCTGGACTGTGGCGAACCCTGTTGACCAGCAGGCCAGCAGGCAGGCCGCCTGAATGTCCCGCTGCGTGTCGGAGATCCCTGACAGGTCGAAGACCACGGGTTTGGTCAGGTCCATCGGCTGGTCGGTGGGCTGGGAGAACATGTCCGAGAACCGGCCCGACCCGTCCAGGGAATACAGGGACTGGCGCAGCTGGTCGGTCGCGTCGAGGTAGCGGCTCATGTCACCACGGTCCAGGGCGATCGCCCGAAGCTCGTCGGGGGCATCTTTGATGACCTCAATCAGATCCCCGACCAAGGGAACACGGTCCAGCCGCTCGTCCAGGATGTGCAGCGCCCGGTCAATCAAGGATTCCTCGTGCGCGCTGGGCTTGGCGTTCCGCACGATGGTGATCAGCGCCGTGATCATGTTCAGGCGCCGGTTGTGCGAGTCGGCCATCAGCTGTTCGGCCAGCTTCTCCGCCTTCACAGCGGCAGCCAGCAGCTGCACGGCCGCGGCCTGCTCGCCATCTGGATCATTCAGGGCCCGGTTCGCGTTGGCCCGGTGTTCCTCGGCGGAGGCGAGCAGCCTGACGGCGGCTCCTGTGGCCTCGCCGGGGTCCAGGACGTTCAGGTGCCCGCGCCCGGGCCCCAGGCTGATGACCTGCCCGCCGAGGGCTTCGATGAGGTCAACGTAGTCCGGTTTCAGATCACCGAGGATCAACGGGTTAATACCGCGCCCTGCCAGGCCCAGGACGATGTGCCGGACGAGCGTGGACTTGCCGTAGTGCGGCAGGCCCAGGACGAACATGGAGGGGTTGTTGATCATGCCGTGCATGAACCAGCTGATCGGATCGGCGCCGAAGGGCGCCCCGGTGTCGGTGTGGACGCCGATCGGCACCCCGAGGATCGGAGTGCCGGAGCCGCCCACGAATGGCCAGAGACCGCAGACCTGGACCGAGGTGCCGCGCCATTCGTCCGCGGCGGTGACGTAGACGGCTTCGCCCTGGCCGCGGCCGCGCCAGCCGCGCAGGCTCGGGCGGCGGGCGACCGCGGCCGCGAGCTTCGTGGCAGGGGCCTGTTTCGTGGCAGGGGCTTGTGTGCGCTGGTGTTTGGTCTTGCTGCCGAACATCACATGGCCTCGCGGATCTCTTCGGGGACCTTCAGGTGCTTGGGCAGGACCAGTCCGAGCGGCAGGGACGCGGCGAAGGCAGAGTCCTGCGAGCCGTACGCGCGGCGCAGCAGCAGACGGGCCGAGGGGCCGAGGTTTCCCTCGACCACGGCCACGGCGTCATCGAGGTCACGGGAGGACAGCACGGTGGCGGTGACGACCATGCCGAAGTTGACCAGCCCGGCGCCCTTGGCTTCCTCTGCTGCGGTGGCCTGCGCCGCACGTGCGTCGACCAGGGCGCGGGCTGTGGGCCGGGTGGTCGAGGAAGCCCGGGTCAGGGCGTTCGTCTGGTCGGATTCGACGATGGCGGCCGCGCGGCCGGCTTCGATCGGCCGGTAGAGCAAGGTGACGCGCTTGCGGGCAATCTCCCCGTGCGGGGCGACCAGGCGGGCCAGCGCTGATGCCAGGATGTGGCCGCGGGGTGCGCCGGTCATGGACCAGGACACCGAGTGCCCGGAATCGTGGCGGTAGGCGTCCCAGTCGGCCTGATGGGCGGACGGCCCGACATCACCCCAGTCCAGGTCAACGGAGGTGCCCTGGTAGTGGGCTTCGTCGATGAGCCGTGCCGCTGCGGGGTCGTACGCGACCCGGATAAGCTCACACAGCTCCTGTGCGTTCAGCGGTGCGCACGCGCCGGCACCTGTGGATTCCAGCCGCTCGGTCAGGCTGGGAAGCCGCGAGGCGAGATCCCGTGCGATCTCGTCAGCGGTGCGCCGCTTGCCGCCTGCCCGGGCAGCTGCGCTAAAAGTCAGGGCGACCCACGCCCGGATCGTGGCCGATCCCTGCGGATAGGTCTCCAAAGCTTCCCGGAGCATCGCCTTAGCAATCGCGGGGGCGTCGTCATGGATGTTCGATTCAACTTCCCGGCGCAGCCGGGCCCCGGAATCGGGTGCGGTTTCCACCGTGACGGACGCCGCCACGACGGCCGGTTCGTTCGACAGCGAAGCCAGCCAGCCACCCCAGTTAGCGACCCAGGCATCAATCTGCTCGGGATCGACCAGTGACGCCCCGTCGGGCTGGGTGCCGAAGACAACGGTGTAGTGGGCGGTGGAGGGAAGGTGGATCAGCGCGAACGGGCGGCCATAGGAGTCCGTGAACTCGTACAGCTTGGACCCCGCAGAGATCCCTGGCAGTTGGAACTCGCCCCAGGGCGTGAGCCCCAGCGGGCCGGAGCGGTAGATGTTGGCCTTCCTGCGCCGTGCCGCGCGGAACGCAAGGCGGGCGAAGACCCGCTCCCCTACGGACTTGTTGTGCTTGTCGGTCACCGAGACGACGGACAGGACCACACCAAGGATGAGCAGCGAGACGAGCCCCGGGAGCCAGCCGCCGACGAAGAGACAGATCACCGTGATGATCAGGCCAACAAACAATCCAGCGGTGGCCAGGCCACCCAGCGTTCCGATGCCTGCCTTCCGCGGACGGCGCCAGTTGCCGTAGGTCGGTTCCCTGTAGGTGTTTTCGATAGCTGCCACTGTCAGGCACCCCCCGTAGATTCTTCGCTCATGTTCTTGATCGCCCCGGAAGCGGCCTGGCCTGCTTCAACGCCCTTCTGGGCGGCCAGCACGGCGACGCCACCAGCACCCGCTGCCGCGGCGGCACCGCCGGCGGCCGCTCCACTAGACGCAGCCCCACTGCCTGACGCAGTACTGCCCGCGCCGGTAGATGCTGCCGGGCCAGCCCCGGGCTGCACGCCCGTGGCTGCCGAACCCCGTCCGCCGGCATTTCCAGCCGTGCCAGACGATCCCGTGGTGCCCTGACTTCCAGTCCCCGAGGGACCCTGCGACCCAGGGGTCTGGCTCGCAGGGCTGTCGGCTGTGGCCGCCCCGTTGGTGGCGGGGCCGCCGCCTCGTCCGGCGCTGCCCATGCTGATAGCACCGGAAGCCAGTGCCCCGACCGTTCCCGCCGCCAAGGCCCCGCCACCGCCAGCAACGGCACCCACCATGGGGGTAACGAACCGCATGAGCGCTGGCATGGCGAACAAAGCAATGACCATCAGCGCTAACCCTGTGACCGTTGTCAGGAGCGCGGAGCCAAAGTCCTTGCCCTCACCAACGTTTCCGAAGATCCTGGTGCCGCTCAGTTGGAAGGCCGTCGCATAGACGATGGCGGCCGCGGGCTTGTAGAGAATGAAGGCGATCAGCCATGCCGTGCACTTCTGGAACCATCCCTTGCCGGCCTCCGTGTTGGTAAAAGCCGCAGCCGTGGGGAAGATGCCCGTCAGGATGACGAGCAGGCCACCGCGGATGATCATCAGGACGATCTGCATGACGGACGCCAGAATCGCGATCAGGCCGAGGAGGATGATCATGATGGAGCCGATCGGGCTGGTGGCCGAAAGTGCCAGCAGGGCCGTGATGTTCTCGTTGAACGACGTTCCATCGGTGGAGTTCTTGATGATCCAGCCAGAGAACTGATCCGCCGCGACCGTCAGCAGACCCACCGCGGCTACGCCCGCGCCGGATACAACAATCAAGGTCGCAAGTGAACGCGCCACATCGCGCAGGGGTGCGCCCCTGCGTTCGATCACCATCTTTGCCGATCCCACAAGGACGGACAGCACAGCAAGGGCAGCCGTCCAAAAATAGAGACTGTTCTGCAGGAACAACACCGGATCACTCGCCGTGGACGCACCCGGAGCGGAAGTTAGTGCGGGAGTTCCCACATTCACCCAGAACGTCCCCAGCGTCTGTATGGTCTGTCCGACGGCGTCAGCGATCGCTTTGGCCATGTTCTTGATTGAGTCGTTCGCCGCGTCCTCAATTGCCGCGCCAGCTTGGCAAAAGGGATTTATTACATTCAGGCCCGAGCAGTCAGCCATTTAGACGCCGGACCATTCGATGTATCCGCCAAGGTCTGTAATCTGCCGGGCGCCTGTGTCCCCAGTGGCCGGGACAACGAACTTCCAGTCGCCCTGGTACCACTGAAGCGGAACTGGAATGGAGACAAAGGTTCCGTTGGATCCCTTGAAGGCAAGATCAATGACAGCCCGGTCAGCCTCATAGGAGCGGAAAGTGAAGCCGGCCAACTGTGCGGTGACGGAGCTAGGGGCAGCTGTAGGCGATGACTTCAGCACGGCATCCCGCTCCGGGCTTGGGACTGCCAGCTGTTCATAAACGAGGGCTGCTTTGCCAGTTGCCGACAGCGCGGTCATGTTTGCCGCTGCGTATAGCGCCCCGGTGGGTGAGTGTGCGAAGCAGGAGCGGAGGCCGTTGGCTTCGGTCTTGCCGGGTCCGAACTGTGCTGGTGATGTTGGGGCGGCGATCTTGCCGACCAGTTCCCATTTAGTGTCAGTGGGGGTGGTGGCAGGTTTGGCCTGGTCGCCAGAGGGCAGGCCACATATGCTTGGGGCCGCCGTTGCGGTGGGTTGCCCGCTGGCCATGGTTGATCCGGCATTGCTTGGTTCGGCTGTCGGGGTTCCTCCCCCTTTGGGGAGCAGGGCCAGGATGATCCCGAGCGCGACAATGATGGCCACGACAACGGCCGAGATGATGAACTTAGGTTTGGTCAGTGGGTTCTGGTCTTCGTTCACTGTCGGTTCAGTCATGGCTGAAGCTCCTTAGACCAGGGCGCCTACGACGCCGCCGGCGGAGGCTGCCAGGATGCAGCCGCCGAGGACCCAGGCGAGGCGGCCGGCGTGCTCGCCGCCTTCACCGCGTCGGTTGTTGATCATCATCGTTCCGGCGGTGATCAGGATGCCCGCGACGGCCAGGCCGAAGACGATCCATGCGACCCATTTGAGGATGGTCAGCAGCCCTTCAGAGCCGGGAGGTGCTTCACCGGTGCCCGGGTTCGGTATCTCGGTGATGGTAAAGCTTGACCATTCCATGGCCTTGGAGAAAAGCATTGGGTTTCTTCTTTCTACTTGGCCGGGAGTCCGGCAGTGGCAGTTATTGCGATGTGCACCTGCTCCAGGGCGGTGCGGGCTTCTTTGGGAAGTTCTTCGGGGGGAAGGTCGTGGCCGTAGCGCCATCCGTCGACCCAGGGGAAATGCCACATGTGGGGCACTCCGCCGGCGACGACGCGGGAGAAGTCGCGGATCTCTTTAGGGAGTCGGCCGGGAGTGTCGGCCATGACCACGAGGCCGGCGACGTGGATCCCGGGAAGTGAGCCCGAAGCCCATTCAGTTGCCGCCAACCGGGCTGCACGCAGGCCCGGGATATTGGAACGGGCGACAAGGACTACAGCGGATCCTGCTGCGGATATAGGCCAGTGATGTTCGGCTGCCCCGGTGTTCTTGTCCAGGCGTGCAAGCGAGGTCTCGCCCGCGCCGCCGTGGACACCAAGCCACCAGAACTCCGGTTCCCTCCCGGAGACGTTCCTTCTCGGGAGCCTGTCCGCCTGATCCGGTTGCGGCACGCTCAGTTGCGGCCTTGAAGCCCCTGTGGGAACGAATGAAACCTGTTCCTGGATGACTGGAACAGGTTCGTCAATGGTTTCTGCCCCGAACGTCACCCAGCGATTCTTTGAGACCGGCATTTCACATCCCCCTGTAATGTCCGCAAAGATCGTATCGGTACCATCCGACACGAAAGGCCAAAAGTGACCCCCAACAACAGCTTTAGTACCTTTCAGTCACTTCCAGTACATCACAGTACCAATTTGTGGTCTACGATGGCTTCATGCGGTGGGACGGACTGAGCGTGGACCCCAAGTACCTGGAAGCACTCTTCGCCAAGTACCCGGAGCGTCTGACGCCTCAGGACCTCGAAGAAATCTTCGGGCTGTCCCGGAATACCGTGTACCGCTGGCTCCAAACCGGAGTGATTCCTGCCTACCAAGTCGAGAAGACATGGTTAATCGCCAGAGATCAAGTCAAAGACTGGGTCTGGGAGAACCGGAACACCCTCAGGAAGGGCCAGACACCGGAAGTAAACGAGGACCAGCCGTAAGGCGCAGCAGGACAGATGTGAGGGGGACACATGCAAGCACGAACGAGCGGGCCTGTGCTGGCCGCTGGTGCCGTCCTCGCACCCATCGGGCTGGTGCTCTCCATCATCCTGTTCGGCGGAGGCTCCCCGGCGGATGCCGACGTCTGCTCACCCACGGCCGGCAGCGTCAGCGTTGACGAGGCCCAGCTGCCCAAGGTCGCCATCGCTGGCTACCAAGGCGAACAGCTCCGCAACGCGGCCTTGATCATCAACGCCGGGAAAGCCATGGGCCTGTCCGCCAGGGCCCAGACCATAGGGGTCATGACCGCCATGGGTGAGTCCGGCCTGCGCGTCCTGGACCACGGTGATGGCCCGGGCCCGGACTCCCGGGGCCTTTTCCAACAGCGCGACAACGGCGCCTGGGGCACCTACCAGGACCGCATGAACCCTACCGTCTCCGCCACCAACTTCTTCACAGGCCTGACGAAGATCAACGGGTGGGAACAGCTCGAACCCACCACCGCCGCGCACAGGGTCCAACGCAACGCCGATCCATTCCACTACCAGACCTATTGGCCTGCAGCCGTGGAAGTCGTGGCCGCCCTGGGCGATACCAAGATCACCGATACCGGAGGGACAAGCTCCTGCGGCATCCCCGGCGCATCCGGAAAAGGCGACGACCTGCCGTGGCGCGCATCCCAGGTCTACCAGCCCTCTCCCCTGGGCATGTTCAACCGCGAATGCGTTGACTTCGCCCTCTGGCGCATCAACCAGCAACTGGGCAGCACCACCGCCCCCTACAAGATCCTCAACGGCACCTTCCGCCCCGACGGCGCCCTGCTCGGCTCTGCCCTGACCTGGAAGGACGGCTGGGACGCCAAAGGCTGGCCCACCGGCAAAACACCCCGAGTCGGCGCGGTCGTCTGGTACTCCCCCGGCACCGGAGGCGCGGACGGCACCTACGGCCACGTCGCCATCGTCAAAGCCGTCAACGGCGACGGTAGCTTCCTCGAAGAGGGCTACAACGGCAACCCCGCCCCCAACGACCACACCTACTACACCCGCACAGTCCAGAACGGTACTCCCAGCGCCTTTCTCTACCTGCCCGGAAGCAACTCACCGGAGGAACCATGAAACGCACCCTGACAGCCCTCACGGCCCTGCTCATGTGCACCGCCTGCGCGCCGGTATCCAACTCAACACCAGCGGAACCATCGGTCAGTACGTCCGCCACGAGCCCCGCCACGCTCAGTGCCGGCGGCAAGCCCCAAGCTCCCGGCGGCACAGCCCCGGCCACCCTCGGCATCGCCTGGGACGAGGCAAGCAAGACAGCCGCACTGGACACCGCGACCAAGGCCATGACGCTGTACGCCCGGCCTACGGTCACGGACAAGGAATGGATCCAGGACCTCGGCCAAATCCTCACCACCCAGGCCACCGCCGATTACCAATACGTTGACCCCGCCAACATCCCGGTCACAAAGATCACCGGAACAGGCCAGCTCAAGATCGATGAGAACAACGGTTTCGGCTGCCACGTCGTGGTCCCCACCGACGCCGGCGACTACGACGTGCAGCTGCTCCGCAGCGCCGCCGACAAGCCCTGGCAGGTCAACCGCTTCACACCCCCGAACGGCACAAAGTAAGGACAGAAGATGGAAACCCAAGCACTCGACTTCCCCAAAATCAACGCCGTTCTCCGCGCCAACGGAACCGGCGAAGTCACCATCAACGGGACCTCCCACGCGATCGAGGCCGCCGACGAAGCCGCCGTGCTTAGCAAGGCGCTGCGCCTTATCACCGAAACCGCTGCCCAGCTCGGCCGACCCGTCCAGGTCAGCACCACCGACCCGGACGGACAAGGCCTCATCATCGTCTCCCCCGAAGGCGTCGTCAGCGAAGCCACCCCGACCAAACCCGCCCCCCGCCGGCAACTGGATTCATTGCTCGTTAAGGCCGCAGCGCCGACCCAGACGGCCACCAAGGCCGATGCCACGGTTGAAGCTGCCACGGGTGCCGTAGCCACCCCGCCGGAAGACGCCCCAACAAATGCCGCCGGTGCTGCACCCGAGACTTTCAGTGCCGCAGCGACGCGCCCCGAAGTGGCCGCCTCCGCAACCGCTGAACCGGGGCCTTCCACTCCTCGCAGCCTCAAAGACACCTCATTCCTCATCAGCGCCCCGGTTCTCCAGCCCGCCACGCGCGGCTGGCGCGGCGTTCTCAGCCGGCTCGGCTTCCGCATGGACCCATCAGCCGACGAGCTCTCCGAACGCGAGGACATCCGCATCGTCAGCCAGCACTGGCCCGGTCCCCGCACCGTGGCCGTGGTCAACCGCAAAGGCGGAGCAAACAAGACCCCCACCGTCGTCATGCTCTCAGCGATCCTTGCCCGCTACAGCGGCGCGGCGACCGTCGCCTGGGACAACAACGAATCACAAGGCACACTCGGCTGGCGCACCGAACAAGGCGGCCACAACAACAGCGTCCTTGACCTCATCGACTCATCCCAAGCCCTGCTCTCCCCCAGTGCCCAAGCAGCCGAGATCGCCCAGTTCGTCCACCACCAGACATCCGACAAGTTCGACGTCCTGCGCTCAGACGAAAACGACGAGGGCGACCACGAAGTCACCGCAGAGGAAGTAGACATCGCCCACCAGGTACTCACCCGCTACTACCGGCTCATCGTCATGGACTCCGGAAACACCGCCCGCGCAGCCAACTGGCGGAGAATGATTCACCACACCAACCAGCTCGTCGTCCCCGTCACCGCCATCGAAGACCGCGCCGAAGCCGCACGCCTGACCCTCCAAACCCTCGAATCCCGTGGCGGCCACGACGCCGAACTGGCCCGCAAAGCCGTCATCATCGTCTCCGAATCCACCGACGCCAAACGAAGCATGAGCGGCGACGCACTCAAACGCGCCAAAGACGAAGCCCGCAGAATTGCCGACGGCTTCACACCCCACGTGCGCGCAGTCGTCCGCATCCCCTACGACCCCGCCCTGGTCAACGGCCCCATCCGCTACGACGCACTCCAGCCCGCCACCCAACGAGCCTGGCTCGCCGCAGCCGCCGCCGTGGCCAAAGGTTTCTAGGCGACACGCCGCAGATGCTCCCGACTCTAAGAAACTGTTACCGCTTGAATGGGCTCATGGCTGGTAAAGGAAATAACGGAGGCGGCCGCCGCAGCAAGGGCGAACGCCGACTTGTTGGTACCCGCATGCCCATTCCCGACGCCGATAAGCTGGCTGCAGTCGCGGAAGCCGAGGGCATGACAGTTAGCGACTACGTAGCGAACTTGGTGACGAAGCACCTGAGCCACATTCAGTTGGACAAGATTAGCCATCAGGAGGCTTTACCAATCCCGCGAGCCTCTTAAAGAAGAAGGCCCGCACTAGGCGGGCCTTCATAAACATATGTAGTTCAGATCAATGATCTTGGCGGGTCGCGATCTGAACTTTTATCCAACACCCACCCAGTGGGTGGATCTTGTCATATCCATCCCCGAGAGGAAGGCTACTGCAGTCCATGGTACCGGACCCCGAATCCGCGTCAACACATGCCCTTCAGAGTGTCGGAAGCCAAACAACACCCGAGCAAGCCTGGCTTCTCGCGCCGCTCATCGCCGGGCAGCCGACCTACAGGCTTGGCCGATGGGTCGGCTCTAGGTTCCAGTATCCGCGTCCGACAAATGCTTCGAAGATCACGGCGTCACTGCCGAAGAGCCCCGCAGCAGTCATGATCCATAGCTCAGACGGCAGCGTCGCAACGCTGTGTCTGGACTTGGATACATCCAAAGCGCTCCAAGCCGTCGTTCATTCGGATGCAGCACAACTGCGGGCCATTTTTTCAAGCTGCGGGATCCTCTTCGTCGAAGACTTCTCTCCGAGCGGCGGTCGACACTTCTATATCCCCCTACGGGACCGTTTGGATGCGGCCGAAGCTAGGGAGCTGGTGGAAGCGCTGGCGCTGACGGCGACGAGCCTGGACCCGAGTCCGCACCAGAACGTCACAGACGGATGTATTCGTGTCCCTGGATCGGTGCACAAGGCCGGCGGCCATCAAACCTTATTCACGCCACTCTCTCAGGCCTACGACATCCTGCGCCGCCGAAACCCGGCCTCTGCGCTAATGGAACTTCGGGGCGCTCTGGCTCCGGAGCTAGCCCGGAAACGTGCACTCAAAGCTAGGGCTGCCAAGACTTTGGCCGCGCAACGAACCGGCTCCCTGCCGCAGCTCTCACTGATAAAGGCCAGTGAGTCTCCGCTTCGCAGGGTGGCACGGACTGGCCTGTATGACACGGCCAGGTACAAGAGCCCGTCCGAGGCTCGAATGGCTGTCCTGACTCACTTCAGCGCTTGCGGCTGGTCCCTGCAGCACGTCGAGAACGAGCTCACCGGCCAGTTCCCCGGGCTGGCGGCCCTCTACGGCTCCCCGGAACGCCGTGCACGACTCCTACCCGCTGAGTGGGCCAAGGCCCAGGCATTCACCTCCAACCAAGGTCACGCGAAACGAGATTCCCGTAAACATGGGAAAAAGAGTGCCCCTATTAACAACACAAGCCCAACTTTAATCACAGGGGGGGCAGGGAAACTTAGCAGCGCTGGCCTGCACCAGCTCGTGAACGATCTGGAAAATGTCCTCTACGCAGTCCTCGACCACAGACTGCAAGCCAGAGGCCGACAAGGCCTCAGCCTTCGTCTCCTCATTCGCGGATTACTCGGCTACATGCGAGCCAAAGAAACCGACATCCTCGACGTCGGATGCCGCACGCTGGCTGCTGCCATGGGCAAACACCACGTCACCATCGCCCGGCTCCTTCCTGTGCTTGTCAGTGCTTCAGACGGGATCCTTACCAAGATTGCCGACGCACGCCACAAAACCGCCGACATTTACCTCATCCAACTCCCTGAGCACTACCAACAACTCGCCAGGGAATTGACTTGGCGAAAAGGAAAAATCCACGCCATCCGGCCCGTCTTCCGCGCGCTCGGAGACGCCACGGCACTGGTCTACGAAGCAATCGAACGGGGACGTCACTCCCCCACCACCGCAGATCTTGTACGTGCCACCGGTGTCAGCAGGAATGCATGCTCGGCCGCGCTGTCGGAGATGGAAGCCTTGGGTATGATCCAACGTCGGGGACAGGCGTGGAAGACCACCACAGTCAACCTTCGCATGCTCGCCGCACGACTGGGCGTTATGGACGACTACCTCGAACAGATCAGCCGTAATCGGCAAGAACGGGCTGCGTGGCACGCCTACTTAGACCGGTTCTTGACGCCCCCGGCTGAAGAAACCGTCCTGTTTGACCCAGAACGAGACGAGTACTGGCTGCCACCCGACGATGCCGCAATCTGGCATGCGGCTTGAGGCGACGTGCCAGGAAAGAGCAGTAGGCTGAACTACTTTCGACGCTTGGAAGGACGTTGAGACCGATCCCTATGGTCTGAGTAGGCACAATATTGGCTGGATTTCGCCGAGGACTTGGACGTATGGACAGCCTCCTTTGACCTCCTTGGATCTTGCCGTCTGACGTGAGACGGAGCGCTGGAGAAAAAGCACATTCTGAGGGAATAAATCTTGACGTATTTATTCCGTGGGCCGAATCTTGCATGACGCATCTTGCCCTAACTGATCCACTCCTGCAGAGCGGTTCCGATAGGTCCGTGACTGGAAGGGAGAGTAAGCCGGGAAGCGGGTACTAATCGGGTGCTATTCAGCAATGGCGATGGAATTGGGGGTTGGCTTGTCCCGGCTATTCATGTTTTGGTTTGAGCGCCTGTCAGACGTTCCTCCCCTGGCTCTGCTGCTGCTTCATTTTCGCAGCTGGCGCGCTGAAATAAATACGTCATGACGTAAAGATAGATGGATTTGTGTGAGGGTTCCGCCTAGCCGGGGCAATTCCAGGACGCCTGCGCTCCCACCTGCGATACCCCTCGGCGGCCCTGCCTGGCGACTGGCCGGCGATCGCCTTGGTCTGTGTTTCTCCCGCGCGCTCACCGGAAGTCGGAGTGGGGGAGATGTTCACACGCCTCATTCTTGCTGCCTTCAGCTTTCGGCAACGGCGCGCCGCGATAAATACGTCATGACGTAAAGAAAGATGGATAGATTGATAGGCAGATGGCGGGACTTGGCCCCGCGCGTATCTAGGCCGAGAGCCGGCAGGATAAATACGTCCTGACGTAAATATAGATGGATAGACGGATTGATAGATTGGCGGATGGACATATCTATTGATCATGATTGAGGAGACTTGTGAAAGTAACTGCGATAGGGAACCGAAAGGGCGGAGTAGGTAAGACTTCTGTGACCCTCGGACTTGCCACCGGGCTCAAGTTGATTGGAAAGAAGGTGCTGGTCATTGACTTGGATCCTCAAGCCAATGTCACTGAAGCACTTGAGGGCTCGGGCGAGTTCGACATTTTCGACGTTCTGTACGGGGGAGATGCCGGCACTCTGGGCGAGGCTATCACCGAGACTTCTTGGCCAGGCATTGATCTGATCCCCAGTTCGGAGTCGCTTGCGCGGCTGGAATCGGAAAGCCTCATGACTCCCGAATTGCGGTTGAAAACTGCCGCATGGGGCGCTGAGGAATTGGCGGCCTACGATCACATCCTTATAGACCTTCCTCCGGCGCTGGGTCGCCTTACGCTTAATGGGCTTATCTGGGCTGATCGAGTCCTAGCCATAACGGAGCCTGCGGCCTTCTCCGTTAAAGGTGTCACCGAGTTCCTGGAGACAGTGAAGAAGGTGCAGTCGCTACCACATCTGAATCCGGCACTTGAGTTCCTGGGAATCATCATCAACAAGACCAGTTCACCCCTCACTGGCGAGCATGCCTTTCAAATCGGTGAACTGGAGGCTGCCTATGGCAAGGACGTGAGGAGCCCGCACCTGCCGCTCAGGACTGCCATGCAGGACTCAGTTAGCTCCAGAGCGCCTCTTACAAAGCTCAGCAGCAGGGGAGCTGTAATCATGACCGAAAAGTTCGTCGAGCATGCTCGCTTTATCGATGGAGCCAACTGATGCCAGTAGAGAGAAAATCAGCAATCCGCAAAGCACCCGCTGCGGACGTAGTCGATGTTTTGACTGCCCGAAGCGATAGTCAACAAGTGCCTTCCGCGGAAACTTTGCGTACGCAGTCTCGTGAACCGCTTGAGGATGCTCCTCGACCATCCTCAAGCAGGCGACCCGGACCGGGCCGTCCTCGGAGCAAACGTCGAATGGAGCCGTTCTCCTCAAAGATAGAAATCGGCCTTAGGGACGAGATGGATGACTATGTGGCTGAGCACGGACTTTCGATCATCGACTTCCTTGACGAAGCAGTCAGGGATCGACTCAAAAAATAATTATGTCTTGACGTAATTATCAGCACCAACTTCCTAGGGAAGGTGAATCAATGACGACCGTTTCTGACCGGCGCTCGGCAAGCCTCCGAAAAAGTTATGACTTTCGGCGCTATTTGGCGGCGTTCTGTGATCGGTAGATGGCACGTGGAACCACCACGGAACGTGGCGGCGGATGCTGCGGTTAGACCAGCTTGAGTGCCGGTAAGTGACGGTGGGTAGGTCGGCTGCTGAACCCGGGCCGCTAACTGGCCCACAACGCGCCTGTCCCGTCGCTGGATTTCACTGGGCCAGCCGGCTGGCGCGCCCCTACCTTGCTGAGCGGGCGCTGAGGTGTCAGTGGAGCGGTCCAGGGAGTCGGTGGAGTTGGTGTGGTGGCTATGTGCCGGTTGGGAAGCTGAGCGCGACGGTGGTACCGCCTCCCGGGGTTTCGGACAGCGTGAAGTCACCGCCGTGGGCTTTCATGATGGTGCTGCAGGTGGCCAGGCCCAGGCCGGTGCCGGGGCCGTCGCCTTCCCGGTGGAGCCGCACCAGTGGTTCCAGGACTTTCGCCCGGTCCTCGGGTGCTATGCCCTTGCCGTTGTCGGCCACTAAAACGGTGGCGCCGTGGTAGTTGGAGATTCCGCTGATCCTGATGTGAAGGTCCCGGTGCGGGCTGCGGTAGTTCATCGCGTTGCGGAGCAGGTTCTGCAGCAGAGTGCGGAACTGTCCCCGGTCTGCGTACACGAGCAGGTCGTGTACTTCAATCATCTGCTGATCGTTGATGCCAAGGTCCTGCATGACTTCGTTGGCCGTTTGTTGGACGGAGACGTAATCGGGCTGGATTCCGCCACCGACGCGGGAGTAGGTCAGGACGTCTTCGAGCATCCCGAGCATCCGGCGCCCGGACGCGTCGATCTTCTCCAGGTCGCCCGATGCCCCGGGGACAGCCTGGATCCTGGAATCATCCTGCAGCATTTCCAAGTAGCCCAGCATCGTGGTCAACGGGGTGCGCAGGTCATGGCTGACACGGCCGGCGAAATTGGAGAGCCGGGAGTTGCTCTCCTCCAGCTCGGTGTAGGCCCTGTCCAGTTGGGCCGTCCGGTGCTGTAGCTCCAACAGCTCCACAACCTGCCTGGCGAGGACCTCCAGCATGTCCACCTGGGCGGGGTCCAACTCCTGGGCAGCTTCTGAGAACACGCACAGTGTCCCGGGCACGAACCCCGTGGACGTCTCCAGCGGGACAGAGGCGTAGAAACGCACGCGGCCGATCTCACCGGTGACAAATGGGCTGTCGGCAAAACGGGGGTCGCGGGACGCGTCCGGAACCACTGTCCTCTCCCTGGACAGGAAGACCTTGGCGCACATCGAGTCCTCGCGGGAACACACGCCCGGGTCAACACCCCAAGCGCCAATCTGGTGCTGGTACCCGGCACTGATGATATTCACCACGCCAAAGGGTGCACCGCACAACTGGGTGGCCAGCCGGACCAGGTTCTGGAGAGCATTCAGCACCGACGCGTTGGGCAGCAACGGTGAGTCCAGGGACGGGTCGAGCCCGTACTCCCGCAGATCCAGGTCACGGCTGACGTCCTCGCTAAAACCCAGTTGACCCGCTATACCTGTCATCAAACAACCCCCAGCACCCTAAAGAAATCCCTTCGCGACTATACCCACGCATTGCCCGAACCTCCACGCATCGGCGCAGCCATCCGCCCCTGCTTCTGCTGCACCGCTTAGACACCCCTGGCCTCGGCAAAACGGGAACCCTCCCTCGCCCGGGCTTTTGGTCAGGCACCTCGGGCTGGGGAAACGCGTATCTAATACTCGGGCGCTTCCAACGTAAAGGCCTCCACCGTGATGACAGGAGCCGGCGGCGTCGGCATTTCCTAGAGTGTGCCGGTCCTCTACCGGTAGCGTCCCTGCCTATCGAGGAGCCAGGACGGGTCCATGTCAGCTGCCGGGCGCCGCCGGAGTTTCCGGACCAGGAAAACGAACGGAAGCAGCACCAGCTGCAGCAAGCCAGCCGCGATCAGCAACGCGACGAGCAGAATAATGTCCGGAAGGTACAGGAGGAAAACTCCAACCCCGGCGGCTATGTAGCCGGCAGCGTAGGCGAGGAGGGTCCCGGTATCCATGATGGCTCCCTAGTGCTGGTGCGGCCGGCGGACTCTTTGAAGCCTCAGCCGGCGACGTGGCACCGGGCTTTGTCCTGTCACGGACGGAACACGCCGCCACGGCCTGTGCGGCCTGGCGCTGATGGGGTCAGGGAGTGGGGGAGCGGAAGCAACAACGGAGGACCCTTTCCTGCGGCGGCGCAGCGTCAGGAGAACAATCAGGGTCAGGCCGATCCACACGAAGGCGGCAACGAAGATCAGCGCCACCGTCTGGGCTGTGCTCATGACCGGAATCGCCGGGAAGGCGCAGTGTGCCGCAAGGGCAGCTGAGGGGGACGAGTGACGGTCAGCGTTGGACATGGTGCCCCGGCTCTGGATAACTACCGTTGGGCTGGCTGCATAACTCGGTAGAACAAGTGTCCGCCGAACAGGACGGAGCAGCAAGGGACTCCGCAGGGGACACCGCCCGTTCCGGGTGTGGGAACCAAAGATACTGGTCTCGTCGCTGACCGTTGCCGGCCTGCGTCCGCTTGATTCCCCGGTTCATTCATCCGACGCGTATTTTTCGAGCTGATCGGTGGTTTGACGGCTGCATCGTTGGATCGCTTTGAGGTGGGTTGCGGCGAGCCAGGGCAGAAGATGGTTCGGGTCCGCTTCAGGGTCGGTGCGGATTGCCTGCTCCAGGTCGAGGGCACGCCCGGCCAGGCCTTCGGCGCCGACCATTTGGCTGGAGGTCTTGAGGCTAAGGGCAGCGTCCAGGGAGCCAGCCAGGTCTCCGGTGGTCAGGGCCACGCGGAGCCGCTCAATCCGGTTGGGAAGGAACGCAACGAAGTTTGACACGAAAACCTTCCACAGGCCGTCGTCGTCCTCGAGTTCCTCGCGAAGCTTCTCCAGCACGGCGGGGTCCAGGAGAGGAAGAGCAACGCCGTCCGGTGGTGGCTGTTCCTGGGAAGACGGTTCCTGCATCTTCAAACCCGGGATACCCGCGACACGGGCGGTGGCTGGGGGCGGCGCCCTCCGCAGGACGCCACCGTTTCCTCTGTGCCGTCCCTGACAACAGACTCACTTGGGGCGCCGAGTTTAAACAGCTCGGATGTCATGCCACACCCCCTGGTCTTCTTGCTCGTGGCACCGTGCCGGGTTCCAAACAGAGGCTACGTGGCAGGGATAAGGAGGGCCCGAGTGATCGGTACTCTATTTCCGTGCGGGGGTCTGCCCGCTGCCCTTGTTTGTTGCGGACCCGCCGGCTTTGCCTGATGGGCGCGGGCCAGAACACGCGACCGGCGACGATATTCAGGTTCCCGTGTCTATGATCTACTTCGGCGTTGCATGCTTTCATGTCGTTGTCCGAGCGAAGTTTTCCGCCTGTTCCCTGTCCCCTTACTTTGAAATTGATCGTATTGACTGCGCTTCTGAGTGTGGCAGCGGTTCTTCCAGGCAGCAGCCAGAACCAGAACCACGCGGCGCGGGTTGCGCCGGCGGACCAGCCGCCGGTCCCTGCCTCTGAGCAGTTGGTCCTACCTTCACCATCGGCCCCGCCGGTCCTGTCCGAGCAGCCCGACCAAGGAAAGCCGCTGCTTCTCTCGCGTGCTGAGGTGGTCAACGCGTTTGGTTGCAGGACCCCGACCTACTGGGGCCTAGAAGCTCCCGGTGCCATGTCCCGGCTGTCCCCCGGAACGCCGGGCATAGCCGTGACCGTCGACTTTTGCGGCGGCGCCAACGGCAGCGACTTCGACCGGGGCCTCATCGGAGTCCTCCGCGAGCGGCGTGTCCCGGCGACACTGTTCCTGAACTCCAGATGGATCGCGGCCAACCCGGCGACGGCCCGGGAACTGGCCGCTGACCCATTGTTCGAACTGGCAAACCATGGCACCACGCACCGGCCCTTATCCACGACGGGTAGATCCGCCTACGGAATCCCTGGCACTCAAGGCGTTGGTGAGGTCTACGACGAGGTAATGGGCAACGACTCCACGTTGACGGAACTGACCGGGACCCGGCCCCGTTTCTTCCGCTCTGGGACCGCGTACTTTGACGACGTCGCTGTCCAGATCGTCAACGCCCTGCAGATCACCCCGGTCGCGTTCAGCGTCAATGCCGACGGCGGCGCCACATACCCCGCCGCGACCGTCGCCCGGGAGGCGGCGAAGGCCCGGCCCGGTGACATCATCATCTGCCACGGCAACCATCCCCGGGGAGGCACCGCCCAAGGCATGGCACAGGCCCTGGACACCCTCGCAGCCCGCGGCACCCCGTTCCTCCACCTCCACTGACCTCTTGCAGAGGCCGCAGCGTCCCTCGGGACACTGCACCGGAAACGGGGGCAGACACATAATGGTTGGAGTTGCCGCGGTGGCGCCCAGGGCAATGCCGGCTCGGGTCCTGCTGCAACAACGGTGTGGTGCCTGTTGGAAGCGGAAGGGGTCACGATGGCTCTATCGGAGGAGGAGCGACGGCGCCTTGAAAAGCTCGAGCAGGAACTGGCAGCCGCGGATCCGGATCTTGCCCGCAAACTGCAGGCAGGAGCATTGGGCAGGCCAACTTCACGCACGATATATGCCGTCCTGACCATGATTGCCGGCACTGCAGTGCTGGTCGCAGGCATCGACTCAAAGCTGACCGTCATCGGCGCCGCCGGGTTCCTGCTCATGCTCATAGGCGGCTATTGGTTCGTCAGCCGTCGGAGTCGGCGTTGGTGTCGGAAGTTCAAGCCGAAACCATAAACACCGGCACAACCAGTGCATCGGACGGTCCGGCGCTTTCCCATGGTGTCAAAGGATGCTTGCCCTCCGCAGGGCATGGGCGCCGGACCGATCCATTTTCAAAGAATGGCATCGGCCATTTTCAGGTTTGTTCAGGTCTGTTGAATGATCGCGCGATCGCCCGGATGGGGTAGGCGGTCAGCCGTGTGATCCCGGCAAGAATGAGAAGAATCGCCACGGCGGCGAGTTGGCCGATAACCATCAGCAGCGCCACGACCAATGTCCCGCCATAGGTCAGGGCGTAGCTGAGAGTGTCCGGATTAGCGGACATGGGTAGCTGATGCGTCGGCCGTTGGGGAGCGGGGTGGCAGGTGCCGGTACAGGGTGGTGCGTTTCAGCCCGGTTTTGGCGGTGATCTCTTTCATGGACAGGCCTTTGTCCCGCAGCAGGGTGGCGTGTTCGAGCTGGTCGGCATGAACCACGGAAGGCCGTCCCGTGCGACGACCGTTGGCGGATGCCACCGCCCGGGCGTGTGAGGCACGTTCGGCCGCGTAAGTCCGCTCCATCTGTGCGAAAAGTGCCAGCAGAACAACCGCCAACTGTGCCATAGGGCTGTCCGGGTTGGCAGTGTCAATAGGCAGGGGATCAGCCAGTGTCCGGACACCGACGCCGCGTTCCTTCAGATCGTGAACCAGGTTCAGGGTGTCCCGCACGGTCCGCCCCAAACGGTCCAGCGTGTGGACCACAAGGACGTCCCCGGCTCTGGCATGACGCAACGCATCATGAAGCCCCGGGCGGTCCGTATTAGCGCCGGATCTCTTATCGGAGAAGACGGTCTCGATCCCTGCGGCCCTCAGGGCATCCAGCTGCCGGGCAAGGTCCTGCTTCGCCGTTGATACCCGCGCATAACCGATCTCCATGGCTCAAGCGTACCGAAAGTTATCCCTGTGACGGCGAACGTTGGCCTGACTTTTGGAACAACATTCGGGACAGGTGAATTACCTGACCTTCAGGCGATTCGATCTGGGGTCGAGCGTCCCACCAGGGGTGTCCCGTTTCCAAGGAAATGGAACACCTTTCTCGCAGCCGGGTTGGACGCCGATCTGTCTTGCTCGAAGGCGTTGCTCTTCTAGACTTCGGACGCCGACGTCCGTCCCACCAAACGGTCCGCGTCGGCGGAACTGTGGAGGAAGAAACTACAGGGAGAGAAGATGAAGATGAGTTCTGCAACACGATGCCAGCTGGCCGGCTGCGGGGAGAACGCCGTTACGTCGCGGCCGGTGCCGTGACCTTTTTTGCCAAGGTTGTGTTTGAGCAACTGGAGAGACCAACGGGTGCTGGGCCGTGTTGGAAACGAGGGATTAATGGCACGACGGCAGGCCGACCAGTGAGCTTAACCGTGTCCTCTGTGGCATCCAGTGGTACGCGCTATTCCTTGGGATCGCTTTTATCCTTGCTGGTTGTTCCGAAGTAGAAGCCCATAACTGCGGCGGCGAGGCCTTGTAGCCCTGAAATGCCCGCAATCGCTGCGGCGAGATCTTCTGATGAAAAGAGATCGGACCTACTCCACAGGCGGGCTCCCACAAACGTTCCAAGGGTGATCAGGTACGTGGCCAGAAGAAAATACATAATGGGCATCGCCAGATCACGACGAACAAAGTCCGGATGGCTTTTATTTTTTTCCACTTTGAAAGTGGGGCCTGATCCGGGTGTCTCCAGCCTGATCACGGCCCCGCTACCTGGGACTGTGAGGTGGTCGTCGATCTCATCCTGAAAGACGGTTATTTGGTCGTCTGGAAGTTCTGGCGGCAGCTCAGGATTGCTCTTGAAGCCTGGGATGAAACGCTTAATCCACATCAGGAAGATCCCTTGCAATGAAGGTTTGCTCGTTCGACGGTGATGCTGTGTCGCCGAGGCTTGGGGCTGAGGTCCCATTGGGGTTTTGAGTGGCTGACTCTTCTTCTTTGGTCACTGAGACTGTCCAACCGAAGATGCCGACATCGTCCAGATGAGAGGAGAGATAGGCTGCTATCTCCCTTCCTGAGGAATGCGAGCCAAGAGAGATTCGCATGGGTCCTCCCCTCCAATGGAGACAGCACGTGGCATTGTGCCTGTATTCAGCAAAACGTAGCCGGTCTTTTGTTCGATCACAACGGAGTATTGGAACCTATTGGGCCGACCATGCGTTTTACATGTTGACATCATGCGTATGATGTGTGTAGATGCAAGCCCAGGCCCCCAAGGCCCATGACTCGAACGCTCGGAAGAATCAAGGAGCCCAACTATGCCCGCAATCGCACAACAGCAGATAGTCCGTCTCAATGTGAATATGAATGAGCAGACGGCGACAGACCTTAAGGAACTTGCTGAGCGGGATGGTCTGTCCTTCACCGAGACAATCCGTCGCGCTGTCGCCATCTATAAGTACATCCGAGATGAAGTAAGGAAGGGTCGAGTGGTCATGACCCAGGACCCGGACGGTCGAAATAGGCGTGAGATAGTACTCATGTAGTTCCCATGCTCTCCCATCTATGCATCGTGACAAGGCCAAGGAAGAGCTGATTAAGGTTCAGAAGCGTCTGGACCAGCCCGCTCCGCCCCTGGGTCAAGGACGTCATAGAGCCTCGCCCGGCAGCGCATGCCTTTACAAGGCCGAAGAGGATCGCCGCTGAAGCGGCGATCCTCTTTTTGTGATGGCACTTGGCGCGCGGTGCGCCGCAAAATTTTCTATGTGCCCGCCTATTGCGAACCGCTGAAGTTCACCGACTCTGACCGCCCTACCATCTTGTACAGCCAGATAACTAGACATGCGACGCCGATGAGCGTGAGAACGGCGGCTACCACACCCCACATCCAAAGTTGATCGAGACATGAGGCGGTCTCATTCCAACCGGAGTTGTAGTCCCTGCCCTGCACAGTGCTCAGGTCTGGGGCGAATGAGGCACCGCACTCGAGCGGAAATGGTGCCCCACTTATATTCTGCGTAGTGATTGTCCGCTGGCTGAAGCCGACAACTAAACCGAGAACCGTGCTTGCAAGACCTAGAAGCAGGAAGGTCAACCGCGATTGGGGGGTGCCGGCGGAAGCCAGCGAACGTCCATTAGCCATGCCTCATCAAAACATGATTAGCCCCTCCACGTGGCAGCTGCTGCATTTCTTACTTCTGCTAAACCTGCAACCCCCGGAATCGGGAGTGCAGACGATTCCGAAAACTGAGCAAGTGATCAACGTGGGGCTGATCCCGCTTCCAAGGAAGTGTGACACGGTAATTGGACTGGAATGGCGTCCACTTGGAATCTCCGCAAAGATCGTATGCACTGCCACGGACGGGCATAGATGATCCCAGGCAACATCATTGATCACTCTGACTCGCTCTCAGTACAGCCACGGTTGCCGCCGCGTTCCCTAAGCTCACGCTTTTCCAACGCGTCTTGGCAGCTGCGGTGTCGTGGTGTTTCACCCGACTGCAGGGCGAGCGAGCGATCGCCGGATAGGCTCATTCAAGGTCAAAATGCAGCGAAGGAGCAACGCCGTGGGGAAGAGAACGAAGTGCTACATCGAAGAGTACAAGAATGAACAAGGCCTGCTGAGTGCTCGCCTTCGGGAGAAGGGGACGGGCCGCAAGGTTGATTTGGGCATCACCTTGGACGGCAAGCAGGACTTTCTTCGGTTCCTGAGCGCAGCGGGGGCAAACAAGGGGGTCATGCCGGACGTCTTCGCTAAGGACGGTGGGGAAGACTGTGTCATAGTCTCAGGCGACCTCGACTTCGATTCTCCCGATGAGATCAGATTCATTTACAACGGGAAGCTTTCCTACACGTTCGCCTGATAGATGGACGGCACCCGTATATAGCTGGACTTGCTCCTGAAGGAACCTCGGATCAGTTTGGCTATACGCGAGAGCAGAAGCGATACTGATGCCGCTGTGTAGCAGCGCGCGGCGTATCAAGGGCGATGCCTGAGGTTCCCGTCGCTGCAGCAAACCGGCGGCGGGAGCACCTCTGCGGTAGGAGCGCCGTCTGAGCCGCCGCTTCCAGGGGGCGTCATCAAACGGCAGCTGCGATCGTGCGGCCCGACGCAACCATCAGACTTCATTTGATGAAGATTTTGGCTGCAGTCCCGCCAGTGCGTCGATCCGGGCCAAAGTTTCCTCGTAACGATCGACGCCACCCGGATACGGCACAGGGAGCCAAGGAATTCCCTCTCTATCGGCAATCCGCTGCGCGACGGTTTCGGCCTCCCAAGTGCGGTAGACGGCAGGGGGGATGCCAGGCTCGACTATGCGAAAAAGTGTGGGGGAGTCCTCCTCGCCAATTTCCCACGCAAGCCAACCTTGATCTTGCAGAAAGTCTAGGAAATCTCCTAGATGCTGTTGGCGGTGGGTCTTATAGGGTGCGCGCGCGGCCATTTCTTGCTCTTCCGGGGTAGAGGCTGCACTCTCATAGCGGAGCAGACAGTGGCTCCCCCAACTAGAGGTTGGCGAAAAATTTAGACGGATCTGCTTCCACACGATCTACTTTTACCGATGAGCACCTTTGTGGGAAGCGGTCATGTGGATGAGGCTTCACCGTTTGTCGCCTGGTTGCGCCGGCGTCTCTTGTAGTCGCGGGACTTCTTGTTGTGCGCTGCTTTGCACGCGTGGCAGCGGCATCCAGAATCGTAGCCCGCCGCGGTGCCGTGCCTACCAAGCACACGGCCCTCGGCGCGCACTCGTTCCATGTATGCAGCATGAGCCAATCTATTAGCTTCCCGGCACCGATCACACCGGCAATTGAGATTGCCGTATCCGTTAGGAGTCCCATGCCGGCGATCGTCAGCGGGGAGTGTAGTCACCTATGTAGCATAAGGCGCCGAGGAGGTAACCTCGGTGGCTAGGGGAGAGGACTCCTCTGAGAGGGATTGTGAGGTATTCCTTGGCAGGGAAAGATGAGCAGCACCGCGCGGATTTCACGCCGCTTGGAACTTTTAGAGCTGTGAAAACACGGGATGCGGTTGCCCGGACGCGCGACGGATGGCCCTACTTTGAAGCCAATTTCCAAGGCATGAGCCCTACGGGGGAACCGCTGTATGAGATCCGCTTCGGGGACGGGCAATGGATGCTTGCCGCCGCCGAAGATCTGATCACTCACTAGTTATAGAGAGTCGTCGTCTTCACCGGTGTCGGGGGCCTCCGCGAGTACAGAACCGACCAGTTGGCTTACATTGATGGAGTCGGGGGTTGGTAGAGGACGCCCTTCAGCAACAGCCAGGCGCTGGGCGGACAGGAAGGCAAGGCGCACGGCCTGCACGACCAAAACCCGTCGAAGCCCAACAGTGACTTTTCCGCGTTCTCGCACGACGTCGGCCAACCGAGAGACAGTTTCAGCCCTGCGTGCGATCCGGATGTCCGCATGGCCTCTTTCGACGCGGTGCAGCTCAGTGACCAGCGACGCCTTAAACGACGGAGGGAGAGGAACAGGGGCGGACACCGGGGGAATCTTCTCGTTGAGAATCGCCTTGAAACGGCTGTCCTCGATGGCCTTCAGGTAGGCCGAATACTCATAGGCATCGAGAAGCCGTGCCAGCTCCTTTTTCTCTTCCTTTGTCGTCGCCTGACGAGCCATCTCATCGAAGTCCCACAACGGCCACACTTCCACTGCCGCGACTTCCAGTGGGTCCAGCACACGCATAGCCACAGCATCGGTCCGTTGATTGGTCAAATGCCGGCCAACTCGCCCAGAGAGCTTTTCCCGCGTTTGGCCGACGTAGATCGGCTCGCCGTCATAGTCGTAGAACGCATAGATCCCGTACTTGGCCGTGCCGATCTTGCGGCCCTCATCGTCCAGGCTCTCCATGAAGACTTTGAGTTCGGACCGGAACTGTCGAACATCTTCTGCAGGAAGGGATTCAATGGGAGCCGCAGGCCCGGTGCCGGGCAGCGTTGCTTCCCCGCGAGAAGACACTAACCAGCCACCCGTTCCAAAAGGGCAGGCTGCGCCAGTTCGCCGCGGATCAGAGGTGCCAGGTAATTGTCCCCAACCCATTGAACGGCCGGGACAACGACGGCGTCACCAAAGCCAAAAAGTATTTGGCTTTCGCGCAAACCGCCAAGGTTATAGTCAGGTGCTCCCATGAGCCGCGCATACTCGACTGGCGTCATCCAGCGCACAGCAATCTTTCCTTGGCCGGCCATCACAACCGCTTGCTTTGACGAGCCGCCGCGCGCGGTGCGCAGGCACCCCGAAATCTCATCAGCGCGGATTTCCCATACGGGAACCCCGGCCCGGGTGCGCCGGTAAGCCGTCCTATAGGTGACGAGCTCCGAAGCTTTCATTGCATCCAACCGCGCGCGCTGAACCACGGACAATGAATCGAGGAACTTCTTTTTGCGCTCCGCTTCCCACCAGCGACCATCGCGCGGACCCATCGCCTCGATCGCTTCTGAGAGGCCTACAGTCAACATGGCGGGCGGCTCCGGGAGAGCCGCGCGGTGGGTTACCAGGGTCTCATCTTGGAATACGCTTTGCAGCCATTCAGGCCGCAGCGTGGAGACAGGTTCGGTGTCTTCGACAGGAACGTCCATGCTGCCGACAATGAAAATTCGGGGCCTTGACTGCGCGACGAACCGTCGGCCGTCGAGTGCCATCACATCCACGCTGTAACCGAGGCTGTTTAGCTCTCTGACGAGGGCTGCCATGTCGTCACCACCGTGCGACGTCGCTAGGCCGTTCACGTTCTCCAGAGCGATGACGCGCGGCTTCTTATCCCCAAGCTCAGCCAAGATGCGAGTGAAATGGAAGAAAGTCCCCGATTGCTTCCCGGCCAGGCCGCGCCGGTCACCGGCAAGGGAAAGGTCCGTACAGGGGAAGCTGGCCCAGGCCAAGTCCAGGTCCTCCGGAAGATGAGAACTCTTGACCGCGGCGACGTCCCCTAGGGCGAAATCATGGTCGGTCCCGAAGTTCCCCTCGTACATCTCCTTTTTCGACGGTTCGAAGTCGTTTGCCCAAACGACTTCGAAGCCAGCCGGTTCCAGACCTGCCCTGACCAGGCCGATACCGGCGAAAAACTCAGCCGCGCGCAACGGTGCGCGCGAAAGAGGAGGAAGAGAATGGACGTGATTCATGGGCCTAACGCTACTTGCGCGCCCATGGCTAGAGCCAATTTCCGGCTACAGACATCTGCGTGTCTTTGCTTACGGTGAAGTTGGTTGGCTCGCACCGTCGCGGCGTCATAAGTTGGCAGGGTGGAGAACTCCTGGGCAACGACGCCAGCCACCAGGAAAGCGATGCAGGGCAATCGGTCTCGAGACACCAAGCCTGAAGTGGCTGTGCGGCGCCTGCTTCATGCCGCGGGCATGCGTTACCGGGTCAACTTCCGCCCGGTCCCGCATCTGCGCCGAACCGCTGACATCGTCTTCACTCGTGCGCGTGTAGCGGTATTCATTGACGGGTGTTATTGGCACGGATGCCCCCTGCACTATCGTCCCCCGGCTTCCAACGTCGACTACTGGAGTGCGAAAATCACTCGCAATCGTGCCCGGGACATTGAGACAACCGAACATCTCAAAGCTGCGGGCTGGTCAGTTCTCCGCTTCTGGGCCCATGAGGACGCCGCAAAAGTTGCGGATCAAATCGTACAGGCCGTCCTGCCCTCAACCGTTGCTGCCAGGCTACGGAGTACGGATTGCGATTGCTTTTGAATCCGTCGGGATTTGGGCCTCTGTAGCGGCTTTGGCTGTTTCGTACGTCGCGCTTTCGGCTTCGGCGAAGCTGAGCCGCCCGTCGCCGGCCTCTACGGTCAAGGTTACTTTCACGCCCATCTCCTTGGTAACTTCGCTATACAGGGTGCATCCGGACCGTGGGGATACCTGCATCTGCCGCCTGATTAATCCACTGAGGCGCAGCTTTGTGGGTCAGGTGGCGGCGGCCGTCCCGACGTCCGTGATGGCCGCGAGCAGCCATTGCTCGGACAGCGGATCGCGGCGCAGCTCGAAGGTGCGGAGCGCTGAGGTCGAGGTCAGGCGACCCTGAACCCGCCAGTGTTCGGTGTCGACGACGTTCCCGACGCCTACGGGAACGCTTTGGCGGGTCTCCCACCATGAGTCCCTGGTGAACCAGTGGACAGGTTCTTCGGTTACGGCCCAGATACGTCCGTCGTACCGGACGGCCAAGGGAGTGCCGGCCTTGGTGAAGCGAACGTCCACCGGGACGTTGAGGGTAGGAGCTTCTGGGGTGATGGTCATGAGCTTGTTGTCTTCCTGGATGGTGCAGAGGGCTGGTCAGGCGGCTTTGACGAGGGGGAGTTCATCCCAGTGGGTGGTGTATCTCGGGGAGAGCATGTCCCGTTTCATGGTCCAGTCCGGGCCGCCCCGGATCCCGCCATGCCCCAGGCCGATGGACCCGCGTCCGTAGCGGCGGGTGACGTCCTCCAGCAGGGTCCCGATGTGCCGTTCCTCGTGGGGGTTTTCGAACAGTGACAGGGGTGCCTGGTTGCCGCTCGGGCGCAGGTCGGTGACCATGATCCCTGCCCTGGCGTACCGGACGCCCTCGACAATCCGGGGCAGGAGGGCGTGGCCGGCTTTGGTCAGGATCACAGGGTCGGCGGTCGGCATCGGCAACGGCACACACACCGACGGGTACGAGGTGTCTTGGGGGTTAAAGTGCGAGGTGCCGGCGAACGCGGTCAGGACCTTGGCCTGCAGCCCGTGTTTGGCCAGCCGCGCCGAGGCCTGCTGCCCGTACACACTCATGACCTGCCGGATGCCCGCCGCGGTGGTGATGGGCTTGGCGAATGACCGGGAGAAGATCAGCTGGTCCCGCCCGATTCGTTCCTCTTCCATAGGGATGCAGGGGGTGCCCTGCAGCTCCAGGACGGTACGCATCACCACGACGTTGAACTTGTCCCGGATGGCCACCGGATCGGCCCGGACCAAATCAGCGATCGTGAAGATACCCATCCCGTTCAACCGTCTCGTCAGCCTGCCGGCGATGCCCCACACCTCCTCGACGGACAGCCGGCCCAGCAATGCCTTCCGCTCCTGTGCGGGGACGGAGTCCCAGTGGCACACTCCGCCGAAGGCTTTGTTGTTCTTCGCCCATTTGTTGGCCAGCTTCGCCAGCGTCTTCGTCGGTGCGATCCCGACGCAGACCGGCACTCCGACGTTCCGCCGGACCGCGGCCTTCATGGACCGGCCCATCGCCAAAAGTTCCGCCGGGGTGCCTTTGACGCCGAGGAAGGCTTCGTCGATGCTGTAGGACTCCAGCCAGGCCGAATACCGGCCCAGCAGCTCCATCACCCGGGCGCTGATGTCTCCGTAGAGCTCGTAGTTGCTGGACAGTGCGACCAGGCCCCATTCCTTGGCCCGGGGAGCGAGCTTGAACCAGGGCTCACCCATGGCGATGCCCAGGGCTTTGGCTTCGGGGGAGCGGGTGACAGCGCACCCGTCGTTGTTGGACAGCACGATCACGGGCTTCCCCTCGAGGGAGGGGTCGAACGCCCGCTCCGCGGAGGCGTAGAAGCAGTTCACGTCCACGTGCGCGATTTGCGGCATGTGCCGCATCAACGCCGGCTTAGACATCGCCCCGGCCTAAAGCGTGGTGGAGGCATCGGGGTGCGACGCTCCAAGTAGTCAGGTCGGACAGGGCCGGCACTTCGATGTTCGGGTAGGCAGGGTTCTCCGCCTGCAGCACTACCCCTGTCGGGGTGATCCGCAGCCGCTTGATCGTCAGCTCCCCGTCCAGTACCGCGACGACCACACGCCCGTCATGTGGCTCCAGGCCCGGTCCACGATCAGCTCGTCTCCGTCGCTGATTCCTGCATCTTTCATGGATTCCCCGGAGACCCGCACCACGTAGGTGGACGTGATGTCCTTGATCAGGTGTGCGTTCAGGTCGATCCGGCCGTCGAAGTAAGTCCTGCGGCGGCGACGGGAACCCCGCCGCAACCGGCATCGGAGAGACCAGCACCGACAACAACGAAACGCCCGCGTCTACCACACGGGGACCGACAATGACGCCCACAACACACCTTTATTCGAATATATGTTCGATTCATTCGATGCTACTCGCTGGGGCCGACAAAGGAACCATCGCCTGTGCGAGGGGGCAGGAATCGGGCGGGTTGTACACGGTGGGGACAGCTTTGAGCTGTTTGGAGGGCTCCACCTGCCCGCCAGTGTGCACAACCCGCCCAACCGTGGCTTCAGAGGCATGGCATCCTTGGGGGGCTGGGACGGTCTCGTTGCGGTGAAAAGCGGGACATGCCTCCTGCTGTGAGCAGGCGTGGTTGGGTCAGGAAAGGCGGCGGAACTGGCCGGGTTTCACCTGGACGAGGATCGGGAGCGCCAGCTGCACGGGGGTTTCACCGATCGGTTCGTCGAGCAGCTCGTTTACCGATGTCTGCCCTTCGAGCTCCCCAAACCCAGTCCTGTCCATATCTTTGATCCTAGGCCGGTGGCCAGCTTTAGATCCTTGGAGTGCGCGTGGCTAATGGTTGGCGTTCTCCGCCCGGACTTCCCGGATTATGGCGGCGAGGCCGCGGACGGCTTCCGGGTCTTCCTCCCAGCGCCGTCCATTGCGGGAGCAGGCGTGCAGGCCGGTGAGGCCGGAGCCTTCAGCTGCCTTGGCGAGTTCGGCCCAGGCGTCCTGCAGCTGTGCCAGCTGCTCAGGTGTCGGCAGCTCCTGCGCCTCCGGCTCACTTACCCGGCCTGCAGGAGCGGCGGTGCCGGCTGCGCGACGTCGTCTGAAACTGCTCAGCAGATCCATGCTTTACCCCCTGGTGAATAAGGTCCCGCCAGGAGTGCACGGCGAGATGCGCTGCGACTGGCGGGACCATTCCACCGTATCAATACCGCTGCATTCCTTGCGGAACAACAGAAGACCCGGTTCCCAGGGAACGCGGGCCTTCCATTTGGTAAACATCCTGCTGCTTACACCGTCAAGCATCCCACGAAACGGGACTTGCGGGGAGTTTTAGGCCCCGCCACCGGGAACGGCCAGGTGACGGGGGAGTACAAGTTTACCGCCGTAAGGCGAGGGTTTCCCTTCCGCTGGTGCCTCCTCCGTCGCGCGTCCGCTGGCGCGGCCATCGGCCATGATGCTGCCCATTCATGGCACGTCTCCTGCCCGTCATCACGTGCCTCGTCTCCGGCTGGGATCCTATGGGCGCCACATCATGGAAGCGGAGTCCGAAGCGCGGCGCAGCTGGTCGGGCGGGTGGATCCTCCATAATGGGCAGACCAGATGGTGACGGTTGAGGGGGACGTGTAGTGGAACCAGTGCGCTTTATCGATCCGTTTGCAGCTGAGGGACCTGCTGTGGTGGCGCGGCCGGACAAGCCCGCCCCGGTTCCCGCTCCGTCCACGAGATCAGGTCCGTTGTCCAGTGTCGTGTTTTCCAGCGGCCGCGAACGTGAAGTGCGGCAGCTCATAGACGACCTCGCCGTTCTGGCCGCAAAGCAAGACCCGACAGTGCCGTAAGCGGCAGCCTCCTGCCTGCCCCGGGCGGCCATCAGATCAGGTCATAGTGCCTGTGGTGAGCCATGTCATGGCTTCTGCCCGTGAGGTGAAAAAGCGTTTGGGACGGCCTGTCTTATTTATTGCCAAAACAAAGTTGGCGACGACCTTGTCGACCGGTGAGGCGCCCAGAAGCGCCACGCGTGATGCCTGACAGGTCCGGGTGAAGACCCGCGGGCTCCGCGGCTGACCGCGGACGTGTGGCCATGTCGACCAGCAGTGGGCGTTCAGTATCTGCGCAGAACCCGTTGACCATGTCCGTGGCTGCTTCGGCGTCACGTTACGGACGATGGAGTGGCGGGCCCACGTCAGCTGAAGAAGGCCGTGTTCTCCCAAAACCAGTTCAGCTTTGCCTGATGTAACGGATGCCATCACTACGTTCCCCCAAAGCCTTCGACGGTCCCACACCTGATGTGAACCGACTGGATGAAAATCGTCGGCGTATGGGCTGCCTCCGTTGCTCCTGACTGGAAAAATCCATTGGGCCGTGAAGTTGCGACGGCAGCGGCAAGGCTCCGGCCCGTTGGGACCTGACCAATACCGTCCCTGTACCTGACAGAGGCTGTGCACAGCCACCGTTCACCCGGGCGAACACGGGCAGGGTGGTGACGTGGTGGTTGTGTACAGGCGGTCCGGTGGGTCCCGTCCTCCCCATGGGTGCGGGAAAAGCAGCGGAGCGGGTGGGCTTTTGCCGTGCCCCTGGAGGCGAGAGGCAAAGTCACGCTGCTGTGTTGGTGCCTGCGAGGACAGTGGCAGCCGGCGCTGGCGTCGCGAGGCGGTTTTGGCTGTTGCGCGGCCGGTCGCTGGCCCTGCGGGCTGGGGCGTCTTTCCTTCACTGGGGGTTCTCGCCGGGAGCGTTCAACTGCCTGTGTCCCGCTGTGATCGGCGACTGGAATTCCGCGGCACCAACAGCCCAGGCAGTCGTGGAGGGCAAGGCAGAGGGCCGCAAGCGGTGGGAAAGCGGCCCTCTGCCCTGGGTGTAAACATCCTGCTGCTTACGCCTTCGAGCATCCCACAAAAAGGGTCCGGCCGGAGAGCTTTTTAAGCCTCACCGTCACCGACCTACTGGGGGAGGGGCCGGTGACGGGGGCAGTACAAGTTTACCGCCGCAGGGACTGGTTGCCGCTGCGCAGCAACCAGTTAACGGGCGTCCACTCCGCAGGCTCCGCGGCCGGCTGTTGGGGCCTGGGGGTGCCGTCGCAGGGCTCCGGACCCCCTGACCCTGTCCTTGTCTGCGACGCCTTTTTTGGCTGCTGTCCTGACGGATTGTACGTGCCCGCTCCGGCCCGTCCAGCCCCTCCTTCGTCGGGGCCTGCGGCGGGGAATTCTTCGACGGCGCTCCTGCGTCGCTGATTTCCTTACGAAGGTTCCCGCCACTTGCCCTTCGGGTGGACGGGCGCTCCGTCGGGCACAGCTCCGCAAGCTCCGCCAGCAGCCAAAACAACGCGGGGGAGGGGAAGGGGAGCTGGCCGGTCACCACAGGGCCGCCCCACCCACCCCCACTTCTCGGACAAGAAGGAACACCACCATGAATGCAGTGATCAGGAAGACCGTGACCCTGGCCGACACCGGGGAAGCCATCGAGGACATGACCGTCCTGGGCGATTACCACATGAACGGCGGCTACGACTGGATGGATTTGATCGAACAGCACGGCTGGACGGTGCTCTCCTGCTGGGGTTCGGAGGGCTGGGATCTGGGGCAGTGGCCCTACGTGATGGTCGCCGCGACCCGCACGGCGGACCGCATCGGAAACCTGTTCGGCGTCGCCACGTACTGCGAGGGTGACGTGACCTGCACCTACTACCGGACCAAGGCCCGCCAGTGGGACGCGATCACCGAACAGCCGTTCTTCCACTGGAAGAACGGCCAGGCACACGGACCGGACGATCTGCCGGAAGCCGCCGCCGAGCTTCCCAGCCGCTACCGGATGCCCTGCACCGTCAACGTCGCCTAACCACCACCACACCGCTGTGCTGCCCGGCCCCAGGGCCGGGCAGCACACCCCCACAACCCGAAGGACATCAGCAGATGAGCCACGACACCGCAGCACCCAAAGGCATCACCGCCCTGATTTACCGCGACGACCTGGGCACGGACTTCTCCAACAGGGGCATCTCCGCCACAGTCATGGAAGTGACCGTCATCGGGGAAGGCATCGACCCGGTGTTTACCGCCACCGATGAACGACCCGCCGTCCGGCTCGTGAAGAACAAACACTTCAACGACGAGACCGTTGTCCACGCCGAACCCCTCACCCAGGAAAAGGAGCCCGCGCCGTGGTACATGTTCGGCGGCACGTTCATCTACAGCAGTGACGCCCGCTTCCGCCGCGCCGCCGGACACTACGGAGCGGTCCCGCTCCACGACCGCCGCGAATAGCCAGGAGGTGACCGGCCTTTCGGGGCCGGTCACCGCGGGCGGTCCGCCGCCGAGGTGGCGGGCTTCCGGAGGTGGTTGCCGGCAGCGGACCGCCCCTCGCGCAGGAGACGGGTGCGGGATGTCTGCCGCCCGCGGCCTGCCGGAGGTAACGGGGCTGGTGGGGTTGGTCGTGGCCCGGGGAGTGCGTTCGCCAGAGCTCACACGGGAACGGGCGTCCGCTCCGCAGGCTCCGCGGCCGGCTGTTGGGGCCTGGGGGTGCCGTCGCAGGGCTCCGGACCCCCTGGCCCTGTCTTGTCTGCGACGCCTTTTTGCTGCTGTCCTGACGGATTGTACGTGCCCGCTCCGGCCCGTCCAGCCCCTCCTTCGTCGGGGCCTGCGGGGCGGGAATCTTCGACGGCGCTCCTGCGTCGCTGATTTCCTTACGAAGATTCCCGCCCCTTGCCCTTAGGGGTGGACAGGCGCTCCGTCGGGCACAGCTCCGCAAGCTCCGCCAGCAGCCAAAACAACGCGGGGGAGGGAACGGGGAGCTGGCCGGTCACCACAGGGCCGCCCCACCCACTCCCACTTCTCGGACAAGAAGGAAACACCACCATGACTGAAAAACTGACGATCTCCGGTCCCGCTGACCTGCTCGCCGCCGTCCCGCACCTGCTGGGCACCGGACCGAAGGAATCCTTCGTCGTACTCACGCTCCGCGCGGGCATCCTGGGCGCAAGCCTGCGCATGGACGCACCGGCGGAGGCGGCCCCGGAGGATTACGCGCAGATGATGACCACCTACGCGGCCTACGACGAGAAGGCAACCGGCAGCGTCCTCATCGTGTACACCGACGAAGAGCCCGGCGGCGGTTACCCGTACGCCCCGCACGTCGCGGCGCTCACCAACGAGCTCGCCACCGCCCGAATGCCCGTCCGCATCGTCCTGCTGGTCACCGCCACCCACTGGGCACCCTACGGAACCGCCGAGACGAACCCGCTGGACGAGGTCCGGGACAGCAACGCCAACGCCACGCTGACCTACTTCGGGTCCGCCCCGGACCTTGACGTGTACAACGCGGAGATGCTGGGCACGTGGGCGGCACCGGTGCACGCCCCGGAAGGCACCGACGAAGACCTGGACACCGCCCGCCGGACGTGGGCCGCCGCATTGGATGGAGTGGATGGAGCACCGGCGCCGGACACGGCCCGGCAGCTGGCGGCAGCATTCCAGCACCGGCACATCCGCGACTACCTGTTCCGGGACACCATCACCACCCACAACGGCAGCTTCGAAGACGTGTTGATGGGCACGTTCACCGCCCGTCCCGACTGGGACCGCATCGACCGCGCGGAAGCCCTCGCCTTCGAGCTGATGAAGGTCGTGCCGGCCGGGCAGCGCGCCCCGATGCTGACCCTGATGGGCTGGCTTCAGTGGCTGAAGGGCCGCGGATCCCAAGCCGACCGGTACCTGAAGCTCGCCGCCGAGGACGTTTCAGGTTTCCGCCTCGCCGTGCTGTTGCGGGAAGTGATTACCCAGGGCCGCGTCGCTGACGTCGCCCGCGACCCCGGACGGTCCTACCAGCGCCGCATCATCCAGTAGGGGAGCTGCATCATCCAGTAAGGGAGAGAGCCGGGCCGGGATCACCACACGATCCCGGCCCGGTCCTTCCGACGGTGGCGGGGCGGCCTCCTCCGCTTGCGCTCCCCCGGCCGCCGTTCACGCTGACGCGGGCGCAGCCACTAATCCCTCGAGCGCGCAGAAACCACGGCTACAGTGAAAACCTGGAACACTGCACCGAACCAGGGAGCGCGTGAGCATGGCAACCGACTACATCCTCACCGAGGACGACAAACCCGGCGACGACGCCAGCCTGGCCGAAGACATCGTTGAACTGAGCCTGCTCACCGCCACCGATTCCGGGGCGTCGGTGGATATCGCGTGGGCCCAAGAACACCACAACTTTTAAACACCCCGCAGCACTGATGCTGCCCCTGGATCTTCCTTTGTCCGAGGAACACAAAGAGCCGGCCCCGCGGGGGCCGGCTCTTTGCGTCCTCCATGAACCCCTACCCGCAAGGGACAAGCTCCGGCAGAAGGACAGAAGGATCCCCCCGACCCGGACGTCAGACTACAGCCGGCGCAGGAGGACGGGACAACACTAGCAACACCCTCACCGAAACCCGGGAACCTTCACCGCAAGGTTCGGGCGTCCGCTGGCGCGGCCGGCTGTTGGGGCCTGGGGTGCCGTCGCAGGGCTCCGGACCCCCTGACCCTGTCCTTGTCTGCGACGCCTTTTTTGGCTGCTGTCCTGACGGATTGTACGTGCCCGCTCCGGCCCGTCCAGCCCCTCCTTCGTCGGGGCCTGCGGCGCGGAAATGCTTCGACGGCGCTCCTTCGTCGCTGATTTCCTTACGAAGATTCCCGCCCCTTGCCCTTACGGGTGGACAGGCGCTCCGTCGGGCACAGCTCCGCAAGCTCCGCCAGCAGCCAAAACAACGCGGGGGAGGGAACGGGGAGCTGGCCGGACACCGTAAGCCGCCCCACCCACCCCACTTCTCGGACAAGAAGGAACACCACCCATGAACGACCGCATTGCACGCGCAGCCCTGACCCGCCTGTTCGATCCCGGCGACCTGATCGGCCACACCCTCGTGGGCAGGCTCGGCGCGCACGCCGCGCTGCGCTTCGCCACCGGCGCACAACCCGCCCATACCCTCCCGGACGTGACGCCCGAGGAGCTGGCGGCCGCGTTGAAGCGCTGGGCGCCCCGCGTCCCGGACCTGAACCCGGAGAAGGACCTAACCACCATCGAACGCCTGGGTGGCGGCTTCCTGATCCCGGGCGACGAGCACTGGCCCAGCGGCCTGGACGACCTCCCGGACGCGCCCCTGGGCCTCTGGTTCCGGGGCAACATCGGCAACGGGATCCCCAACCCTGACAGCTGCGCGGCCCTGGCAGGCTCCCGGGACTGCACGAGCTACGGCGCTGCCGTCACCGGTGACATCGCCTACAGCCTGGCCCAGCGTGGAATCTGCGTGATCGCCGGACTCGCCTACGGCATCGACGCCCACGCCCACCGCGCCGCACTGGCCGGAAGCACTGGAGAAAGCTCGGCCACCATCGCCGTTCTGGCCGGGGGACTGGACCGGGATTACCCGTCCGGTAACGCCGACCTCGCGGCCGCGGTCCGCGCCAACGGCCTGACCCTCTCCGAACTGCCGCCAGGCTCGGCCCCCACCCGGTACCGCTTTCTTATCCGGACTACTGAGGCTGGGCGCAGCTGCCTTTAGGCCTCGTCAAGACTCCAGCGGTTATCCGGACGGCTTTCCCTTCGGGTGGGTGCGTC
>NZ_JBFBKY010000026.1:0-51246 GCF_040702335.1 Pseudarthrobacter sp. NPDC080039
TCGGCCTGAACCTCGGCGCCAACGCCGGTGTGGCCAGCACCATCCAAAACACCACGGATGAGAACAGCACCACCGGAACCGACCGCGGCTCGTTCACTTCAACCTCGAACCTCGGCCTGAACCTCGGCGCCAACGCCGGTGTGGCCAGCACCATCCAAAACACCACGGATGAGAACAGCACCACCGGAACCGACCGCGGCTCGTTCACTTCAACCTCGAACCTCGGCCTGAACCTCGGCGCCAACGCCGGTGTGGCCAGCACCATCCAAAACACCACCACCGGAGTCATCGGCAGCTAATCCAGCCAGCCGGAGGGCCGGATGCCATACACGGCATCCGGCCCGTTACGGTGCCAAGGTAGGCTTACCCGCCCTAGCAGAAGGCTCTGAAACAGACAATCAGTTCGGGGCAGTCCTCACCCCGGCGCTTGAGCCGGGAGACAGGCAACGTCGGCCTTGCTTCTGGGGAGCTTGACTATATGTCCTTCGAAAGTGGCGCTGATCCGCGGAACCCAAAACCTCTAGCCGCCTCATCCTCATCGCCTGCTACACCCAAAACCTCTGGGGCACCAACATCATCGTTGACGCCAGTCCCCTGCCAACCCAATAACTACTGGCCGGCTACGAGAGCCGGCTCAGGTGATGATTCCCGGCCGCGGACTATCAGGCATCATCCACACCACCACCCCACGCACGGGCCCGCGCGATGGCTAAACCAGGTGCTGGCTTGCTGACCACGCCTGGAGGGCTCACCGCCAGGCGTCGCCGACGACGTAGGCCACTTTCAACACCGACGTCCTTTTAGACCCATACGTTCTGACACCAACGAGTTTGGCTGCAAGCGGCATCCCGAACGATCCACGTAGCGCAATCTCGCAACCCGCCTACCGGAGCTGCCGGCCGGGGAAGGGGAACGCAGTGCCACACTGCTGGACACCACGCCACTACTAAGTATACTTACCAACGGCGTGTACCGGCGCGTCCGCGGACCGCACACATAAAATCCCTCCCGCAGCACCCCAGCGCTGACACCGGGCCCTCGTGACTGGGTGTTGCCCCGCAATACCCCCTAGACTCCGGCGAGGGCCGGGCCGATGCCGTGCACCCAGCACGAAAGCCCAGGTACATGATCCCGGGAGGCGGGACAGGGAGTGCACGTGTGTGGTCAGGAACTGGTGGTGACGGTCCTGGCCCTGGGGCTTCATGGAAGCCCCCGGACCCGCGCCCGCGCCCTGTGCTGTCTATTCTGGTTGTCATGGCAAAGCGATACGTCTGGGGTGGCAGCCCGGGAATCACGGTGAGTCTCGGCTTCCATTTCCGGGGGGACAGGATCGCTGTCCTGGGTTTTTCGGGCCTGTTTTTCGCTTTCGTCACCAGTGTCCTGGCCGGTTGTGTCCCTGCCGCTGATTCATCCACGGCCCGAACGAGTCCGCGGCACGACACTTCCGGCCCGGCCCCGTCCCAGAGCCCGCCGGTCACGAGGCCGGAGCGCGTGGTGGTCATCGGTGATTCCCTCAGCACTGGATACGGGACCTCCCCGGACGAGTCCTGGCCCAGCCAGCTCAGCCAGGAACGGCAGCAGCCCGGGCAGCAGCCGATGGAAGTTATCAACGCGGCACAAGACGGCGCGGGCTACCTGACCGCCGGAGACGGTGGGGAGACGTTCGGATCGGAGCTCGCCGCAAGTGTCGGTTCTTCTACGGACGTGGTCGTGTTCTTCGGCTCGGACAACGACGGAGGCCAGGACCCGGCGGACCTCAAAGCGGCGGTCACTAGCGCACTGTCCGAGAGTAAAGCCCGCGCCCCCCACGCAGTTAGGATCCTCATCGGCCCACTGACCGCATTCGAGCAGAATCAGGCCGATGTTGACCTCATTCTTGATCAGGAGCGGGCAGCTGCCCGTGAGGCAGGTGCAGTGTTCGTTGATCCGATCATGGAGCAATGGATAGCCTCGCCCGACTCTCCTTTGCTGGGCCCGGATGGCGAACACCCCAGCACCCAGGGACAGCAATTCCTCAAAGACAAGATCAAAGGCATCCTCACATCCCTGTGAAGCCCCGGCGCGCCGCTGTCCGTGCGCCTGCGCCCTTCCCGACCAGCGAAAGTGATTGAAGCTCCATGCCCGAAACTGAACCCGTGTTGCCGGCTATCTGGTCCGACGGCCTGGGCCGGGCGAGTATCCGCTCTGTCCAGGTCCTCGCTGTGGCCGCCCTGGCCTGGACTGGCATCTGGACGCTGACCCGGGTGCCTCTGGTCCTGATCCCTGTAACGATCGCCCTGATCCTGGCATCGGCCATCTCGCCGCTGGTGCGCTGGCTCGCCGGACACCGCTGGCCGCGCGGACTGGCCGTCCTCGCGTCGTTCATTGGAATCCTCGGCGTGTTCGGCGGAGTCATCACGGGCATTGTCTTCCTGGTCCGGGCGCAGTCCAGGGATCTGGCTGGCAAAGCCGCTGTCGGTATCGACAGGCTCCACGAGTTTTTGAAGACGGGACCTGTTCCGGTCAGCGACAATCAAATCAATGCGGCCAGGGACACCATCGAGCACTTCTTCACCTCAAGTTCGTTCGGCACCCAGGTACTCACAGGTGCCCGCACGATCGGGGAAATCCTGGCCGGGCTGGTCCTGATGGCTGTGATCCTGTTTTTCTTCCTCAAAGACGGCGAGAAAATCCGCAACTTCCTCATCGGCTTCCTGCCGGCCGGGAAGCGGGCCACCGCTCATCTGGCCGCTGACCGCTCGGGCGCCGTTCTGGGAGGGTATGTCCGTGGTACGGCCTTGGTGGCGGCCTCCAACGGCCTGATCGTGGGCATCGCCCTGACCGTGATGGGTATCCCACTTGCTGTGCCGTTGGCCGTGTTTGTCTTTGTCGGCGGCTTTATTCCGATTCTCGGATCCACCGCCGCGGGCACGCTTGCCGTTGGCGTCGCCCTGCTGTCCAACGGCCCCGTGCCCGCTCTCGTCGTCCTCGCCGTGATCGTGGGCGTGAACCAACTCGAACATCACCTTCTGCAGCCTGTGCTCATGGGCAAAGTTCTCTCCATCCACGGCTTGGCCATCCTGCTGGCCCTAACCGCCGGCACCTTCCTCGCCGGCATCGTCGGGGCCCTTCTCGCAGTGCCCATCACGGCCGTTGGCTGGACCGTCATCAAAACCGTGACCGGACCAGAACCCAATCCCGCGACAACGTCACCGGGCACTACCACGAACTAACCCCGGCCGGGAAGGAAAAGCGCGGCGTTCACCGTTCATGGTCAGTAACAGCCTGGGGACCTCTATCCCCCGCACCGGTGCAGCGCGAACACCTCCGCGTCAGTCCTTCTGCCTACGGATCGCATCGCGCAGCTCGTCACGTTCGGCCAGAAGACGGTCACGCTCGGAGATCAGGCGGTCACGCTCCCCCTCGACAGCCTGGGCACGGGCCTCGGACTTATCGGCCCGGGAACGCAGCTCACCCAGAGCCTCAGCGGCCGACGCTGCAGCAGCCGCAGCCCGATCACGTTCGACGGCAACCTGATCCCGCACAGCACCTACCTCTGCCCTGGCCTGGTCACGCTCAATCTCAACCTGCTCGATTTCCTCTGCCAGGGCTTTCCGTTCGGCCTCTGCCTGCTCGAGCTTGGCGTGCCAGCCCGCACGGGCCTCAGCGAACTCACCCCGGGCCAATACCACCGCCTCCCGCCAGAGCGCAGCGAAACGCACCTGAACAGCAGCAGGCGGCTCGGGCACAGCTTCGGCCAGGGCCTCCCGCTCATTCCACGCACGCGCCGCGTCAGCGGCCACCGTCATGCGCACCCCGGACCGTTCCCGCACCGCCCGGGCCGTCACGGCTATCCCCTCGGCAGCCAAGGCCTCTGCAGCACCGGCCGCTCTCAGCACGGGCGTCTGTTGCTCATCCACGGCATCCCCCCTCATATTAGTAACAAAAATAACAACGTTTCCTGTTTCCTATGTTACTACTCAAAAAACACCCCAGCTCTTACTCACGTCGTGCTGTCGCTCGGCTCGGGCCCCCCACGGACCAGGCACGCTTCCACTCTGCAAGCCGGAAGAATCCCCCATGAGGGTAGCCTCAGCCCAACGCACCCGACGAATGGTTCAGCCACCCAGCACCTGTCCACAACCGGAGTGAATTCTCAGGGTTATCCACAGCCACACCACCAACGAGGGAGCTACCCTCAACGACTCCCAAAACCAGCCGGGGATAACCCGAATTGACCCCCAACCATGGACAGCCCACCGACACGCAGCGCCCGGCCACATTCAACAAAAACGTCACGACCATAGAGCCCGGACCGCAAGCCTTCCCGCGGGAACGGCGACTGATTTATGGGCCTTTTTCGAAGAAGTCAGAAGCTTCCGTCGTCCCCGCCGCCAAAACCGCCACCGTCCCCACCGAATCCACCGGCGTCGCCTCCGAAGCTGTCATCACCGCCCATGGCATCGAAACCGCGTCCCTCACCGCCGTCCCGGTCTTCGAAAAGGCCCCCGAAGAGCGCGTTGCCCGCGATCCCACCGAGAACTCCGGCGCCGAGCCCGCGGGCAAACCCGCCACCAGTCCCACCACCGGTTCGGCCCCACGGGCCGCCGCCGTTATAGCCGCGCATACCCGCAGTCGCGTCAGCCTGGGCCATCTGCCCAGCCCGGGTCGCCAAATCTGCAGCCATCCGGGCGTACGCCAGTGCATTGACCGGATCGCTGCTCTGCGCTGCCATCGCTGAGCGGAGATTGCCCTCGGCCTCGGCGATACTTTGATGCGCCCCGGGCCCGACCGGGACCGGCAGGGAGCCAAGGTAGTTCCTGGTCCCCTCAATCCGGGCCTGCGCCGTCGACATGGCCTGCGGCAGGACAGCCGCTGCCTGCCGGGCGCGCTCCTGCGGATCCGGAGCACCAGTAACCCCGTCCAGGGCAGCAGCGAGCCGCTGCTTCAGGCTCTGAATAAATGACATGGGAAAAACCTTCCGGAACGATCCTCAGCGTCAGTGCTACCGCCTGTACCGCCAGACTACAACCGGATCACAATCACCGTGCCGGGCGACAAAGACCGGCACGATGCCGGACACTATGTTCAACAGTGCCGCCCACTCAGGAAGGCAACACCGCCAGGAACGCTTCGATCACCCTTATCGCAGCGACCGGACCAGAGGCCACGATGCCGCGCCGCGTCCCTGTCCGGACTCTGGAACCAGCAGACCTCCCCCAACTCGACCGGTTGCACCAGTACGCCTACGCCGGACAGCTCGGGCAGCGAAACCTGGTCCCGGCCACCGCATCCACGAACGAAGACCGCACCCCCACCGCCGAAGCGGCATCCCTCGTCGCTTACGGACCCGACGGCCAGATCACGGCCGCCATCATCATCACCGAACGTAACGGCGAAGCGGTCATCGATGAACTCTTCACCCACCCGGACCACCGCCGCTAAGGCCCTGGGCCGAAGAACTCCTCCGACACTGCCTGCACATCCTGCACACCCTGGGCCACACCACCGTCACCGTCACCGTTCAGGACAGCAACTCACCTGCCCTGGCCCTCTACCTCTCCAGAGACTTCCGACGAGTCCCCACCGATAACGACGAGTAGGACTGAACATCCCCGCATAACGCCCCGCTATCCCGTGGGGTACTGAAGTGAGAACTTCCGGAAACGTTTCTGTACTCACCGGGCCCGGCCCCAGGTGCTGGCGAGTTAAGAATAGGTGGCGGCCGGAAGGCTCGGGGTGTCAGCGGGCGATCGCACGACCTTCCGGGACCCGCCTGCCTCGCAGTTGGGGGACGACGAAGATGACATCGAACAGAATCGGGACGAATAATAAAGGCGCCAAGAAGATGAGGTGGTAGCCCCCCGGATCTGGCAAGGAGTTCAGTTGCGAGTAGAAGAAGTAGGAGTGGAAGACCGAGAGGAGAAGCACGGCCCCCGGGACTGAGACAGCCCAGAGACGGCCCTTCCAGGCGGGCCACAAAACAGCGAGCAGGACAACTCCCTCGGGAACACCTTGCCAAAATGGACCGATCAGCAGCCCGGTCATGTCGACGGCAATGAGGCCGGTGATTGCTACGCCGACCCGTAACCACACGGTGGCCCTCACCGGGGTGTCCTTGCCGCCGGATCGGACAATACCGCTCACTGTGCCGGCCCGGGGCAGCACAGTGCCGGCATCATCGGGCCGTGCGATCGCCGGGGTCTTCGATCGGCGCCCCTTGACCTTGCGGATGACAAAGGTTGCCTCGGAGACGATCACCACGAAATACGGCAGCATAACGAGAAGGTAGTCTTCACCGAATCCGGTCCTCCAAAGCGCGACGCTGCCGTCGATAAAGCTACCCCCGCCGCTCATCCAACGGTCGGTGCTCAGAAGCCAATAAGAATGGAAAGCCACCATAAGAAGGACCGTCGCCTGGGCTGAAACAGCCCAGGCGTGGCCCCTCCAAGCGGGCCACGCGGCAAGGAGGTCATCGCCAAGGTCCGGCAGGGCCAGAAGATGCTCAATGACGGCCGCCCGATGGTCGAGGTCATCAAGGAGCTCCAGGTCACCGAGGCGACGTGGTACCGGTGGCTGAACCAGTACGGGTCCGAGAAGAACGCCGAGGCATCCAAGCGGACCAAGGAGCTGGAGAAGGAGAACGCCCGGCTCAAGCGACTGCTGGCCGAAAAGGAACTGGCCATCGACATCCTGAACGAGGTGGCGAAGGGAAAATTCTGAGCCCCGAACCCCGCCGCCGTGCCGTGCGCATGGCGGTGGAGAAGTTCGGGGCCTCCGAACGCTTCGCCTGCAAGGTCCTGGGGCAGGACCGGTCGGCGTTCCGTAAGAAGAAGCCCGACCTGGGCTTCGAGGAAGCCCGGCTCCGTGCAGCCCTGCGCACCGTCGCCGGCAAGCACCCGGCGTGGGGCTGGCGGAAAGCGCGCCTGGCATCTGCTGGCGCAGCCGGCGTGGGACGGCGTGCCGCTGAACAGGAAGCGGCTCCGCCGGCTCTGGCGTGACGAAGGCCTGACCTGTAAACCCAGGGCGCGGAAGAAACGCCGCACCGGACCCGGCGCCGGGGACCAGAAACGCCTCACGGCCGAGTACCCGATGCATGTGGTCAGCTTCGACTTCCAGTCCGATGTGACCTCCTGCGGGCGGCACATCCGGTTCTTCAACGTCATTGATGAGTACACACGCACCGCGCTGGCGGTTATCCCGCGCCGGTCCTTCAAGGCCACAGACGTGGTCGCAGTGCTGGAGAACATCAACGCCGAAACCGGCACCGCACCGACCTACGTCCGCTGCGACAACGGGCCCGAGTTCACTGCTGAGGCACTGGTCAGCCGGTGCAACACGGCCGGCGTCGACACCGCATTCATCGACCCCGGATCACCCTGGCAGAACGGCTTCATCGAATCCTTCAACGCCCAATTCAGAAGGGAACAACTCGCCGGAGAAATCATGGACACCATGGCCTAAGCCAGGTATTTGGCCGACGAATGGAAAGCTATCTACAATCATGAACGGCCCCACGGATCCCTGAACGGCATGACGCCGAAACGCTACTAAGAAAACTGGACGCAAGAAAACCAATTAGCTATCGCATAAGCGCTGGACTGCTAACGGGGGCCCAATCAGTAACTCGTATCGAGTTCGCGCAATGTCTCGTGCAGACTCCCGAGTTTCTCTACGACAAATATGCGGGGTTCGTGCCCAGCCTCTTCTCGGTCTACCGCCCAGCGTGAAGTAGATCGCTGTCGGTCACCATCCACCACCGCTATCCGTATCCCTCGCTTCGCCAGCTCGACAGCAAGGTTGGTTACAACCGTGGACTTGCCCACGCCGCCCTTTTCACTACCCGCCACAATGATCATGCTCTGGGCCCGCGGCGTGAAGTTCTCCTTGCTCGTTGGATAGCATGAGTGATGGTTTAGGCGATCACCTAGTTGTTGCTCCAAAAGGCCCCAAATTCGGTTTCATGCCATAAGACATGCCATACGTACCGTTGGACGAAACGCGGCCGCTCCCATTCGGAAACCTGCCCAGCACTCAACAAGGAAAGCAGTTTCGTCTCGCACCTGAATTCATGTGTTACAACCCATTGGCAGCAACATGTGGTGACGCACAAGTGCCCTAGCCGGAGTTGCGGCGGGAAAACGTGTTTGGTACCCCACGTGGCACAAGGCATTGTCCAAAACATGAGCAGCAACAGCTCCTCCACTAGGAGTACAAATAAAGCTTTTCATGAGGCGTCCAGCACGAGTGCAAACGCTTATACGAGCATCACGACTTGCCTTGATAGCAACGCGCTAGGACATGGTGATCACTGTGGGCCGCACTGCCTGCCGTCGCATGCGTGTCACTACCCGTATCTACGGTGGAGTGCACCTAACGTTGAGAGCAGGACAGCATTCCAGTCGATAACTAGGAGACTATTCGGCCGATGGTACGATCACTGCAGACCCCCGTGTACCCGAGATCGCAAGGGACACCCGCCATTGACCGCGTCATCTCTCTGGCAAACGGCAAAGGTGGAGTTGGCAAAACGACCACTGCCGCCAATGTCGGCGGGTATGTGGCACTGGCCGGATCTCGCGTGTTACTGATAGACCTCGACCCCCAAGGCGACCTGGCCCGAGACCTCGGATATGAACGGCAAACGGGCAGAGAGTTTTTCCAGGCTCTCATCGCCGGCACGACGCCGTTGATCCTACGCGACGTGCGGGAAAACCTTGACGTTATTCCCGGAGGCCAAGACCTCGAAGACATTCAGGGCCTCATGGTTTCCCGCTCGAGCAGGTCCGACGCCGGCGACTTCGGCGACATGCTTTACGCCGTCCTGGCGCCGCTGGCAGATGACTACGACTTGATTCTTATCGACACCCCGCCGGGGGAGCGGATCCTCGTAGAAGGCGCCTTCGCAATTTCCAGCGCTGTCGTAATTCCTACCCGCTCCGATGATGCGAGCATCGACGGTGTCGAACGTGTTGCTCGACGGTTTATGGCCGTCCGTGACCGGAACCCATCGCTGCAGTTGGCTGGCATTGTCCTGTTCGGTGTTGGACCACGCTCTCTGCGCTTGGAACGAAGTGTCCGGGACACTCTAGAAGAGATGCTTGGCACCGTTGCCCCGGTCTTTGAGACTCGTATCAGGAATCTTGAGAGCGCAAGCGCCGACGCCCGCAGTAAGGGTTTACTCTTCCACGAGCTTGAAGGTGCCGTTACGGACGCTCAAAAGAACCGTCTGAAAGCGCTCCGTGCAGGAGAGAAGCCCTCGGATGGGTTCTTCTCCCGCAATGCCGGGGGGCTTGCTGAAGAATATGAGCAGCTGACAGGCGAGATCCTCGCCCGACTGAACGAAATCGAAAGCGGGAACCAGGCATGAGCGGCAGGCAAAGCCTCGCCGGGGCATTCGCGCCTGTAACGACTACCCGCGGTGCAGCACTCCAAGGATTGCTGGCTCCAAAGCGGGAGAGGGGAGCCACTGCCGCGGAACCAAGGCCTGAAGAGCCTACGGAGACTCCGGCCGAAGGACTTGTCCAAGCGCCGCCAGCAGAAACACGCGACCCGGCTGGAACGAGATTACCTGCCGGCGGTCCGCCGACGGATAATCCGCCCACTCAAAAGGAACGCCTTAGGGAGACGCGCCATGACTTGGCAGAGAAGCGGGAGGAGTCCAAAACCGCATCTGCCAAGACCTCAAAGGACGCTGATGGGCAGCAACCTGTTGCTAAAAAGGCAGCTAACTCGACCCGAGCTTCCCAACTGGTTTCGGGGGCACTGCGCAATGTAGGAGTCTACTTACCTCCGGAGCTCCTCGCTCAAGTAAAGGACGCCGTTTACCAAAAACGGACGACGTATGCGGACTTGCTAATTGATGCCTTCGAAGCGGTCGACGACAAACAGATCGCCAAGGAGTTCACCACGGAGACCGTACTAACCAGATCGGGCATACCGCGCCGAGCCCCGCGGAAGCGAGGAGAGGCGGGCATTCAGATCCAGCTCCGTCTCGACGGCTTGCAAGTGGCCTGGCTCGATGAGAAGGTCACCGAATTCGACGCACCGTCACGCAGTGCCTTGGTCTCGAGCGTGTTCAAGCTATATATCCAGGATTCATCGGAGTGATGTTGCTGCATCTTCCGACTGAGGCCGCGACGGAATAAATCCCGCCTTAGTTATGGCTTGAACATGGCATAGCTTATGGCACGAAATCGGACAACCGGGCGAACAGGCCGCAGCGCCAAGGGAACTGACATCTACCAAGCCTTGACCTAACCTCATCCGGTTCTACTGAAGGCCATGTCGGACAACGACCATTCGTCAGGTGGCCCCTCAAACATGTCCCACGGATAGTCATCGTCGGGGGAGAGCAGCTCGGCGACGGTGTTTAGGTTTTTAGCGAGCCATTCGCGCCAGATGATGCGATCGTTGCGGTAGCGCTGTATCTGAACAGCAACAGCTTCCAAGACCCCGAAGTGCTCCGCGAGCTGCCTGAGTGAGGTCGCGGCGACGATGAACCAAGACCGTGCGCCGTCGCGTGAAATAAGGTTCCAGCCCGCGAGGACTTCGAGGGCTTCATTTACCGCAGACCGGGACAACCTGGTAACGCTGACGATTTCGGTGGTGGACAGCCCGGGGGAGTGCTCCAGTGCTTCGTAGACGAATGCCGCCGGCAGCCCCAATTCCCGGAAGACCGGCCGGAGGGCGTGGATCTTACCTTTCTGCCACGTGGCGTCCTCAGCCGCGAACTTGAGCTCGTCGGGGACGGTAAGCATGTACAAGTCTCCCTTCGTTCCACGGGCTTCTTCAACCAAGGTGACCAAGGGATCCGTCTCGGAACGCAACTCCCGCAGGTGAAGACCGACGGTGGTGTGATCGAGACCGGTAGCCACGGCAATCGAGCGGACCCCAAATTCGATGAACCGCGATCCTGTCATATGGGCAGCCTCCCCCAGTGCACGCAGCACCATCCTTCTGGCCATACCTGTCCTGGATTGTTGGTAGTTCACTTCCCTAATCCTGAGCGCATTGCGCCAAGTCCGGATAAACCGATGCTCTACATCGGGATTTGAAATTGGCTTTGAGCCCTTTACCCCTCCCCCCTGTGTATTTGGCTGGCTTGTGGGGGATCTGTGGACATCGTCTTTCCCGTCTCCAGTGGGCGGGTTTTTGCTGAGGTAGGTAAGGGCGTTCATCCAGTCCCGGCGCAGGGCTGGGAGCCGGTGCCGGGCGGCGTACCGGGCGTAGAAGGAGGCGAGCCCGGGCCAGGTTCCCTGCAGCATCCGACGTTCCACGTCGACCAGCTCGAGGCCGGCCGCTGCGGCGCCGACGATGACCGCCTGTCGTGCATCGGAGTCTGAGGCGTACCGGTTGGTGTCGTACAACCCCGTCTGTGCGAGTACCTGCATGGTCCTGGACATGCGGCCAGCAGAGTGGTTGGTAACGGGCGCGTCGGATGTGACGGGCGTGAAGGTCTCCTCCTGGCGGAAGGCCCGGACTGCCTTGATCTCGGCGGCCAGGTCCTTGGTCATTGCAGCCCAGACCGCTGGACTGTTGGGACGACGGACGATGTCGTAGGCCATGGACAAGCTCATTGCCAGCTGCTGGTAACCGCCGCGCTTATGCGGTGAGCCGGGAGTTCTCATGCAGCCGTGCAGCAGGTTCTGGTGCGGGGTCTTGTCCAGGGTCCGGTAGCGGGTGCCCAGCGCCTCGACAAGATCACGCGCTTCAGAGAAGGTGACCCGCTGCGCCAGCGGGACGTAGACGTGGCGGCCGCCGTTGGGGGAGTAGTCCACGATCCAGCGGGCACCCACCGAGTGCAGCCAGGTCTCGACGGCTCGAACGTCGGCCTGGACCCAGTCCTGGCCAGCTACTGAGGAGTCGAAGTCAAGGAAGATCGCAGCGCAGGTGCCGTCCTTCCCGAAAATCCGGACCGCGGCGGGAACAGAGGGAAGAGCCTCCGTGAGGTTTCGTTCATGTTTTTGCGGATACGACTTGCCGGCGTCCTTGGAAAGGCGCACCCGCGGCTGGCCGGCCAGCCGCGGTGTTAGAGCTGCCCATGCTTTAGATGCTGTGTCTCGTAGATTTGACACGCCTCTAGCTGGGCATGCTGGAAGCACGGAGATGTACTGATGTACGATGTGAGTAATCCTTTCGGGGATTGAGGTACGAAAAAGGGCCGATCCTGCCAGATCGGTTTTATAGCAACACAAGGGATGGCCTTCTCGGGTCCTCCACGACTTACAATCTGATCCGCCGGCAAGCAATCCAGAGGTTAAGTCTCAAGCTTCGAAGGCCCGCCTAGTGTGGGCCTTCTTTTGTTATGAGGCGATGCGAATGGGCAGCTCCTGCTGATAGTCGTCTTGGTCGAGGGCGGCCAGATCTTCCTTCAGTTGTGGCTCGACAACGGACAGAAGGTATTCCGTGACGGTCAGGCCCTTATGGGCTGCCACTTTGGCGATACCGTCAGCAGTGGGTTCGGGTGAGCGAAAACCAATGAACTTACGCAGGCCTTTGCTGGGGCGCCCGCCGCCTCGATTAACTGCTACTGCCGTCATTTGCTTGTCCTTTGATTTTGTAGCCGCCGCGTAAACGGCTACAGCTTCATCGTTGTATTGCCTGCCACCAAGACGACTTCCATGTCCCTGCGACTGCTCTGAAACTATCACTGGCCAGTAACGCCTCTGAGGATTTGTTTTCAGAAAACGGAAGCGTGTCGCCTTTGTGACCTGCTGCTTTGGCCTTCTTGGGGTGGGGAGCATCGGCGGAGCGTGGCTTAGAAGCCCTTGGCCACGGCGGCCGCTGCGGCGAGCCAGGCGCGTTGGGTGGGGGGTTGGAGGGCGTCGTAGCGGATGGGTCCGTTGACCAGTGCGGGGTCGTAGGGGATGCGGACGACGGCGCGTACGTGCGGGGTGAAGGCTTCGGCAATCCTCCGAGCTTCGTCTTTGGCGCGTTTGAGCGCGTCGCCGCTCATGCTTCGTTTGGCATCGGTGGATTCGGAGACGATAGCGACGGCGTTGCGGGCCAGCTCGGCGTCGTGGCCACCGCGGGATTCGAGAATTTGGAGGGTCAGTCGGGCGGCTTCGGCGCGGTCTTCGATTGCTGTCACTGGGACGACGAGCTGGTTGGCGTGATGGATCATGCGTCGCCAGTTCGCGGCGCGTGCGGTGTTTCCGGAGTCCATGACGATCAGCCGGTAGTAGCGGGTGAGTACCTGGTGGGCGATGTCCACTTCTTCGGCGGTCACTTCGTGGTCGCCTTCATCATTTTCGTCCGAGCGCAGGACGTCGAACTTGTCCGAGGTCTGGTGGTGGACGAAACCGGGCGATCTCGGCCGTTGGTGCTGGGGGAGAGCAATGCCTGGGATGAGTCGATGAGATCAAGGACGGTGTTGTTGTGGCCGCCCTTTTCGGTGCGCCAGCCGAGGGTGCCTTGGGATTCGTTGTTGTCCCAGGCGACGGTCGCTGCGCCGCTGTAGCTTGGCCCGCACGGGGCACTGATCCTGATCTTAACCGTGGGGATACTGTTCGCCTCTTTGCTCGCGTTCGCCACGGGGTCCGTGTATGAAGCGGTGACGGACGCCGATGGTGTGGCGGGCTTGGATCACCCCGTCCTTGCTGCTGCGATGAGTCTGCGCAGCCCCGGGCTGGATACCGCGGTCACCGCTTACACGGATGTGGGTGGGACAGTCGGGATGCCCATCCTGGGTTTGATTGCCACCACCTGGTTGGCCGTGCGGCGCCGTTCCTGGACCCCAGTGATTTTGATCGTGACGGCCGCGGCCGGGTCCTTGTTTATGACCATTGCCGGGAAGCAGCTCATCGGCCGGGCGCGGCCCCCGCTCAGTGACGCTGTCCCGCCATACGAGTATTCCCCGTCATTTCCCAGTGGGCATTCGCTGAATTCGTTCGTGATCGCCGGGATCGTGGCCTATGTGATCATTCTTCGTTGCCGCACCCGGCGGAGCCGCGTCATCACGGTCACGGTGGCAGCGGTCTTCGCGCTGACTATCGGGTTGAGCCGGGTGTTCCTGGGTCACCACTGGCTCACGGATGTGCTGGCCGCCTGGACCCTCGGCGCGGCGTGGCTTACCCTGGTCATCACCGCCCACCGGCTCTACCTCACGACCCGAAAAACAGAAGCCGGCGCCGCCGGTGAACACCGATGACCTGGCGTCGCCGGCTCAGCAGGGTGAAATCCATGGCAGGTGATCAAGGACGGAACACCAGTTCCGCTAAGGCGCGCACGGCCCCGCCCCCGGATGACGCCCGTAAGCCTGAGGCTCCGCCCCAGCTCAGAAAACAATTCTGGAGCTACGGCATCAAAAGGACCATCCGGGAGTTCAGCAAAGACCAGTGCCCGGATCTTGCCGCAGCCTTGACCTACCACGCAGTGCTCTCAGTGTTCCCGGCCTTGCTGATTCTGGTCTCTTTACTGGGCCTGATAGGACGGGGAGATGAGACGGCGTCAGCTCTGCTGTCCGTTGTGCAGAAGGTCGCGCCCGGTTCGGTGGACTTCATCAAGGCCCCAGTCCAGCAACTCACCCACGCCCCGTCCGCCGGTTTCGCCCTGATCGCCGGGATTGTCGTGGCCTTGGGGTCTGCTTCCGGCTATGTGGGTGCTTTCGGCAGGGCGATGAACCGGATCTATGAGATCGACGAGGGGCGTCCTGTATGGAAGCTGCGCCCCACCATGATTGCCGTGACACTGGTGGCGGTGATTTTGGTTGCCCTGATGGCCGTCATGCTGATCGTCTCCGGCCCGATAGCAGAGGCCGCCGGCCAGGCACTTGGCATAGGCGATGCCGGACTGTTGGTCTGGAACATCGCCAAGTGGCCCATCATTATCGGGCTGCTCATGGTGGTAATAGCGATCCTGTATTACGTCACCCCCAACGTGAAACAACCCAAGTTCCGCTGGATCAGTATGGGTTCCTTCGTCAGCCTGGTCGTCTTCGCCCTGATTTCGGTGGTCTTCGGCCTGTACATCGCCAATTTCAGTAACTACGAGAAAACGTACGGCACCATCGGCGGGGGAATCGTGCTCCTGCTGTGGGTCTGGATCCTGAACATGTCGTTGCTGTTCGGTGCCGAGTTGGATTCCGAAGTCGAACGCGCACGGGAACTTCAGGGCGGTATCGAAACCGAGGAATCCATCCAACTGCCCCCACGCGACACTAAACGAAGCGACAAGCTTCACGAAAAGGAGCAGGACGAGATCAGCACAGGCCGCCTTTTGCGGGAGGAACATGGTGATCAGGACCCCGGCGACACCACTTCTCCTTAATTGCCACTGGCCAGCACAGGGACACGCCAGCCTGGATCAGGTGGTCCCGAAACACAAAACCGAAGTCGATTGCGACGGGGATCGTCAAGGTCAGCGTGTCAGGTGGAACCGCCCCTGACGAACGGCGGAATAGGTAGGGTCGGATCATGATGCAGGTTTCCGCCGTGTCCGCTTTGTCGTCGTATCACTGGCTCGGCATCCCGATTGCTGTTGCTGGGGCGGTTCTGCTGGCCCTCGGCACTCTTTTCCAGCACAGCGCCGTTGAACGCCAAGGTGCCGCGCCGGGCCGGGCGGCCGGGAGTATGGGCGGCGGCCGCTTGCAGGCTCTGGTGCGCAAGCCGGCGTGGCTGGGCGGGACCGCCATGCTGGGAGCCGCGATCCTCCTGCAGCTGACCAGCCTGAGGTTCTCGCCTCTGATCGTTGTCCAGCCCATCGGCGCGGTCGCCTTAGTCGTGACGACCCTGGCCACGGCAAAGATCACCGGCAAGCCTCCGGGGCGCCGGGTACTCACATCGGTGGCTCTGTGTATCGGCGGGGTCGGTGCCTTCGTGACCGCCGCTGCCATCTCCGCCCAGGACGTTGAGATCAGCGACCGGCACCTGATAACCATCCTCGTCATGCTTGGGATTGTCCTCGCCGCGCTGGGGGCGGGGTTTGGCCTGTGGCGTCACCGCTGGGGTGCCATCGTCTTCACTGCCGGGGCAGGGATCCTTTTTGGGTTCGTCGCGGCCCTGGCCAAGACCGTCATCGGCCGGCTCTTGCAGGGGAATTTCGAGTGGCTCTCCCTGACGTGCCTGGCAGGGCTGGTCATCGCAGCCCTGTCCGGTTCCTTCCTGGTTCAGAACGCTCACACCCGGGGCACACCGGAAATCGTGGTCGCGGGCCTGACCGTCATCGACCCGATGGTCGCTGTGACCATCGGCATCACGGTCCTGGGGGAAGCTGATACCGCCTCACCTGCAGCGTTCCTGGCCTTCATCCTGGCGGGTGCGACAGCCTGGTTGTGGCAGTTTGAGTTGGACCCGGTGTGACGGTTTGATTTGAGCCCACCTGTCGACTCGCCGGGTAGCTTGTGACGGTTTGAGTTGGACCCACCCCAGCGTTGTTCTCATCTGATTGGTTTCCAAGGGTGGAGGGCATGGGATGGGGTCGAAAGTGGAGTTGTTTGCCAGAATTCGCCGGGACGCGCGGGTGGAGGGATTGTCTATTCGTGCGCTGGCCCGACGCCACGGGGTAGGGCGTCGGATCGTGCGGCTGGCGTTGGACTCGGCGGAACCGCCACCACGGAAGACGCCGGTGCGAGTGGCCCGCCAGCTGGAGCCGGTCAAGGTACTGATTGATGCGATGCTGTTCGAGGACCTTCAGGCGCCCAGGAAACAGCGTCATACCGTCCGGCGGATCTTCGCCCGCCTCGCTGATGAGCACGGATTCTCCGGTGCTTCCTATTCGACTGTCCGGGATTATGTCCGGGTGAAGCGTGCGGAGATTGAGGCCGCCGCTGGGCGGGGACCGGAGGTCTTCGTTCCTCAGGAACACGCGCCCGGCGCCGAGGCCGAAGTCGATTTCGGGGACGTGTGGGTGGATCTGGCCGGGGTCCGGACCAGATGTTATTTGTTCGCTTTCCGGCTCTCTCATTCCGGTAAAGCCATCCACCGGGTCTATCCGACGTGTGGCCAGGAGGCCTTCCTGGAGGGCCATATCGACGCGTTCGAGATGGTCGGCGGCGTCCCGTCGCGGCATATCCGGTACGACAACCTGTCGAGCGCGGTAGCTAAGGTCCTTTACGGAGGCGGCCGGCAGAGGATCGAAAACGAACGTTGGGTGCTGTTCCGGTCCCACTTCGGCTTTGATCCTTTTTACTGCGAGCCTGGCATCGCAGGGGCTCATGAAAAGGGCGGGGTCGAAGGAGAAGTCGGCAGGTTCCGGCGGAATTTCCTGACCCCGGTCCCGGCCGTTGATTCCCTGACCGAGCTGAATAGGAAAATCCGGGCATGGGACGAGAGTGAGGACCGTCGGCGGATCGGCAACAGGATCAACACGGTGGGCCAGGACTTCGCCGCTGAGCGTCCTTTCCTGGCGCCGGTGCCGGTTGAAGGGTTTGATCCGGGACTTGTCCTCACCCCACGGGTTGACCGCTCAGCCCTGATCAGTGTCAGGACGGCCCGTTATTCCGTTCCGGTCCGGTTCATCGGCCGCAGAGTGCGGGTCTCACTGCGGGCGACCGAGATCCGGGTCTTTGATGGCAGAACACTGATCGCCACTCATCCGCGCACGGTTGCCAGGGGCGGGCAGTGCGTTCAGCTGGATCACTATCTGGAAGTGCTGCGCATCAAGCCCGGCGCCCTGCCGGGCTCCACCGCCTTGTCCCAAGCCCGCGCTTCTGGTGTTTTCACTCCGGCCCATGACGCTTTCTGGGCAGCGGTCAGGAAAACCGACGGCGACGCGGCAGGGACCAGGGAACTGATCGATGTTCTGCTCCTGCACCGCTCGATGGAGGCCCGGGACGTCGTCGACGGAATCACCGCAGCCCTGCAGGTCGGGGCAGTAACGGCCGATGTCGTCGCAGTGGAAGCCCGCCGGGCAGCAGCCGAACGCGGCACGGTGCGGGGCCCGGTCGATCAGAGAGGCCATGGGCCGGCGGAAATTGTTCAGCACCGCGTTCTCAGCCTCACCCAGCGGCGCCTGACAGACCCGGCGGCAGTGATCGCCGGGTTGCCGGCCGACAAACGACCGCTGCCATCGATAGCGGCATACGACCGGCTCCTCCGACTCCCGGACCGCGCTGCGGCCCCCGGTCCCATCCCTGCCAGAGAAGGAAACGCATCATGAGTCCCACCTCACCGGTTGTCATTACCCAGACGCTGCGCCGCCGGCGCGGGATGACGGAACAAGCCGCCATGGCCGCCGTGGAACAGGCCTGCCGCCGTCTGCGCCTGCCAACGATCAGGACCGTGCTTGAGGAAGCACTGGCCGTTGCGGGGAAAGAACAGCTCTCCTACCAGGGATTCCTGGCGGAGTTGTTGCTCGCCGAGTGTGATGACCGGGACCGGCGCAGCTCACTACGGAGAGTGAAAGCGGCGAACTTCCCGTGCGATAAATGGCTCGGTGACTTCGACTACGAGGCAAACCCGAACATCAACCAGGCCACGATCAATACCCTCGCCACCGGGGACTGGATCAGGAAAGGCCAGCCGCTGTGCTTCATCGGGGACTCAGGAACCGGGAAATCCCACCTGCTCATCGGTCTCGGCACAGCCGCCGCGGAAAAGGGATTCAGGGTCAGATACACCCTGGCCACTAGGCTGGTAAACGAGCTGGTCGAGGCCGAAGACGAAAAAGTCCTGGCCAAGACCATCGCCCGCTACGGCCGCGTCGATCTGCTGTGTATTGACGAATTGGGCTACATGGAACTGGATAAACGCGGCGCCGAGCTCCTCTTCCAGGTCCTCACCGAACGCGAGGAGAAAGCGTCCGTGGCCATCGCAACCAACGAATCATTCTCCGGCTGGACCAAAACCTTCACCGACCCCCGCCTCTGCGCGGCGATCGTTGACCGGCTCACGTTCAAAGGCACCATCATCGAAACCGGAACGGACTCCTACCGGCTGGCCCACACCAAAAACCAGCAACTCCTGGAGGAATGAATACCCCTGGCTGCTATCCCCAGAAAATAGGGTCCCCGCTCTTATCCACATGATCCAGCAGAACCTGAAGACTCGGGCTGGGGGCAAGGAACCGGTACTGATGGAACTTCAGATTCCGGTCACGCCAGAACAAGGTCCACAACCCTGTCTTCTTCGTAAAAGACATCCGCGCTATCGGGAACCGCGACCACTCCGTCTGCCCACCCTCATCCCACGGCGGCCGGCATTCAAGAATCGTGATGTGACGGGCACCGACATCACACTCCACCCGCATCTCATCCCTGAACCTCGCAGGGACCCGCTCAGCACACCAACGGCGCGCACGGGCAACATCAAGCTCAGGCAATCCGGAAGAAACCATACCCACGATAATCCCAGAAGCACCACCAGGTGGGCTCAAATCAAACCGTCACAGTGGGCCCAGAACTACTTGACACAACCAACAGCCATCGCAGGAGTCATCCTCCTCTCCACCGTCAAAAAGCACGAGGATGCGCCAGCCCCGGAACAGACCTAGAAGGTCGAGAGGGTGGTGGGTGGACATGATGTCGCCTTCCCCAGCGGTCCGGATCGGCTGGCTGCGTAATCCTGTGGTTTATAGTTTCCGCTGGTCCTCCACCGCAAGACCACATAATCCGTGTCTGGCCTTCAGGCGCGCTCTTTTCGGACGCCCGTTTTCAGCCACCCCCTCGAATGAAAAGCCCCAACTGGTCCCTTAGCGCCGGGTCGTGGCTACTTGGCGGCGGGGGCAGTAGTGGCCACGGTAAGGCCTGGATCGGTCTGTCCGTCAGCTCCGTACGCGGCGCTGCCCGGGCGTGCCGTCTGGGCGGACTGAGTCGGAGCCAATGACGGCTGCGAAGTATCTTTACCGGCAGGGTCTGTCTGCTTCGAGGTTGCCTGGCTGGTGGCGGTTGGCGAGGCTGTGCTTTCCTCGGTGGCTTTGGTGGCGCCCGCCGTCGGCGAGGTGCTGGGGGCGGGCAGCTTGGCGCCCGGATCCGCATCCTTCGCCGGAGCGCTACCGGTATTCCCAGTGCTTGAGGCCACCTGGGCGATACCGGTTTGGAGAGTCTCGGTGCCCTTCGACAGGGACGTTCCGGTAGCTGCCTGGACGCCCACAACGGACCCGAGGCCAATCACGAAGATCGCTGCGCTACCAAGGGCCATTCGGCCCCGAGTAGGCAAGGACCTGCCTGGCTTCGTCGCCAAGGGAGGAGCCGCTTGTTCGAGTGGTGTGGGGAGCGCCGAGACCTCGCTGGAGGTGACCCGGATGGTGCTGGCCGTGACTGGAGGCTGGCCAGCCGTGGTCCTGGTCGCGTCCTGGCCGCGGCGGGGCACGACCCGCATGAGTTGCTCGTGGCTCTTTTCCAGGGAGGTGCGGAACAAGGGCACGGCAACGGCGGTGATCACACTAAGGATAAAGGCACCGATCACGGTCCCGCCGAGTCCAAGGTGCCCGCCGATGACTGATGCTACTGCGGCCGCACCACCGCCGGCGATGACCTGTGTTGGGCTCAAGTCAAGGCCCCGCTTGGGCTTGGAGTCGTCGGTTGCTGCTTCAGGGGTGTCGTCGTTCTTGATCATGGTTCCCAGGTTGGTCTTAGCGGAAGTTCCGCGCCGAGGGTCAGTAGACGGACTGGATTGCGCACCGTCCTCTTGGCGCTTGGTCTTTAAGATTTCCACGCCCAGCAAAGAGTTTCAGCGGCCACGCCGTGAACATGATTAATGACACATCGGCCCACACGACGTCCTCCGTCCGCGGCAAGCGCCTGAGCAGCAGTAATACCCGGCTGGCCCTTTCTGAACACGAAAATGGGCGCGCCCAAGTGAGCGCGCCCATCCTTAATTTAGGTCAGTGCTTTTTGAAGGTGTCCTTGATCTTTTCGCCAGCCTGCTTGAGGTCGGCCTTAACCTGGTGGCCTTTACCCTCGGCTTTCAGCCGGTCGTTGCCACCGGCGTCGCCCGCGGCTTCCTTGCCCTTGCCGTGAAGTTTCTCAGCGGCGTTGTGAACCTTATCTCCGAGTCCCATGGCCCTGCCTCCTGCATTGTCGCAACCGCTCACTGCGGCTGTACCTCCAGTAAGCATCCCCCGGTGACGGTTTTCAAGGCAGGCCCTCGCCGGCGAGCACGCAGCCGATGCCGTCGGCCACAGTTTCCAAAAGCCCTTCTACCCTCATTGGGCTCCTGAGGGCTGGTGACACCGACCATAAGCCTTGGCCGGCGTCCTATCGTTCTGAGAGGAGGCGGCCGCAAGGGTGTTGCCTACCACTCGCGGCGGCACTGGCGCGATGTAACCTCTACAACGTTGGCTACATGCGGACTCAGGACGTCAGGTTAGACTCTCAGCCCCTCCCTTAGGCGTGTCCCGAAACCAAGTTTTGGACCCAATCCTGACGCCTTGAGCACGCCCATCCGACGTCAGGTTGGGGTGTACCCTGATCCAACGGTCAGACGTAGCTATTGGCTTAGCAGTCCCGCCTGGGGCGGAATTGTTTCCGGCTTCCGCTTACAACGTCAATTGCGTCCTCATTACGGACCGCTGAAGGACTTCCTCAGCGTTGGTCGGTGTTTGTCCCGGTTCGAGTGCCGGGACGGGGTTCCAGTCCGATGGCTGCATAGCATTGGGTTGGGTTTGGCGACGTGTTCCAGGATTGCGGCCGCGCATGGAGGTCGGCTCGAGATTTCCGGGAATCCCGGTGAGGGCACGACGGTCAGTTTGTTTCTCCCAGCGGATGGCTAATTTGCTGCCTACGGCAGTGGCGGGGCCCGGGGACGACGGGGTGGTAGCTGATTGGCAGGGCCCGGGAGCGCGTTGCCGATGGGGTGCCGGGAGGTGGTGTCCTAACGGGGCTCCGGTGCGGCGGCCGGGTTCTGTGGCCGGTCCCCGGCCGCCTGGATACGGTTTTTGCCTGCGTTTTTTGCCTTGTACAGCGCGTCGTCGGCTTCCTGAAGCAGACGTGTGCCGCTGGGTCGATGGCCGGGGGCACTGGCTGAGACTCCTGCGCTGAGGGTGAGGAAACCGGTCGTGGTGCCTTGGTGCGGGATGCCAAGGGCCGAGACCGCCGCGAGGAATCGTTCCAGGGCGCAGATTGCTTCGGGAAGTCGTTGGTGGGGGAGCAGGAGCAGGAATTCTTCGCCTCCATACCGGTAAATCCTGTCGCTGTCGCGCGCTTGGCTGGACAGCACGTTAGCGACGGCTTGGAGCGCAGTGTCTCCTGCGGGGTGGCCGTAGGTGTCGTTGTAGCTTTTGAAGTCGTCGATGTCGCAGAGAGCGACACAGAATCCCTGTGCATATCTGGCGCTTCGGCTGTGCAATTCTTCGAGGTCCTCGGAGAGTGTGAGGCGGTTGCGGAGCCCTGTCAGTGGGTCGGTGCGGGCCTGCTCGGAGAGCGCGGCGCGACTTTCGGCGAGGTCGGTGTGGAGGGTTGTGACTCTCTGGGCGGTGAGGAGCCGGGTGTGGAGGTGGAAGGGGTCCAGGGGTTTGGTGACGTAGTCGTCGGCTCCGGCGTCCATGCCGGCCAGGACGTCATTCCGCGATCCGTGGGAGGTCACGAGGACCAGATAGGTGTAGGTGTCGGTGTCGGCGGTGCGGATGGCGCGGCAGAGGCTGAGCCCGTCCATTCCGGGCATTTTCAGGTCTGTCACCACCACGTGCGGCTGATGGCTGCGGTAGAGCTCCCAGGCAGTATCGCCGTCGGCCGCGGTGATGCACTCGTGTCCGGATTGTTCCACCGCTGCCCTCGCGACCAGCAAGGACCCCGGGTCATCATCAACGACCAGCACCCTCATAACGGACGGGCCGTCGCGGCTGTCAGGGCCGTGTCGACCCGTTCGAGTTCGGTCACCAGGCGTGCGAGGAGTACGGCGGCGTGGGGTTCGGCGTTCCGCCCTTCGCGTTCGAGTTGGTCGCAGATCGCCGCGGCCCCGGTGGCGCCGATGTTCGCGGCGGCGCCTTTGAGCTTGTGGGCGGCCTGTGTCAGGGCGTCTGCGTCCTGGTCCAGTATTGCCTGTCGCAGGCTGTCCACGCTGGGCTTTATACCTTCTCGGAACGCCGCTGCCGCCTCGGGCAGCAGCCCCTGGGCGTTGCCGCCGCCGAGGTTGCGCAGGATTTCCAGCCGTCCCGGGTCCAAAGCGTGCTCGCCCTTTGGGGGCACCGTAGAAGGGGCCCATGTGGTGAGGAGCTCTGCCAGGCGGGTCAGATCGACGGGTTTGGTGAGGTACGCGTCCATTCCTGCGGCCAGGCATTTGTCGCGGTCTTCAGCCAGGGCTCCGGCCGTCATGGCGATGATCGGCAAGTGCCGGGAGTTCCGGTCGCGGCGGCGGATCGTGCGGGTGGCCTCGAAGCCGTCCATGACGGGCATGTGGCAGTCCATCAGGACGGCAGCGTAGCTGGTTTCCGCGGTGGCGGACACTGCCTGGGCTCCATCGTCGACGATGTCGGCCGTGTAGCCGAGTCTCTCGGCCATGCTTCTGGCGACCAGCTGGTTGACTTCGTTGTCCTCCACGACCAGGATCCGGCCCAGCGAAGGCGACGTCGGCGGGCCCGGTTTCGACGCTTCGAAGAGAGGTGCCGGGGCCGGGGCCCTGTCGGGGGCCATGGTTCGCAGCAGCCGGTCGTACAAATCGGAGCTGCGGACGGGCTTGGTCAGCCATTGCCGAATCCCGGCGGCCGTGAGCTCGGCGCCGGTCACCAGCATGGTTGAGGTCAGCATGATGAGTCGGGTGGATCCCAGTTCTTTGTCCGCACTGATACACCGTGCGAGTTCCAACCCGTTGGTGCCGGGCATGCACATGTCCAGAACAGCGACGTCGTAGGGACGCCCAAGAGCCTTTTCCTCCCGGAGCCGCACCAGGGCTTTTTCCGCGCCGTCGACGGATTCCGGGACCATTCCCCACCCGGCAAGCTGGGACTGGAGGACGAGCCGGTTCGTGGCGTTGTCGTCCACGATGAGGACCCGTAGCCCCGCCAGCGGCGCCGGGAAGTCTGCCGCGGCATCTTCGGCCGGCGCCGCCGCGGGCAATGGGATCGTGACCCAGAACGTGCTGCCCTGCCCGGGGGTGCTGGCCAGCCCAATCTGCCCGTTCATCGCCTCGGTGAGGCGTTGGCAGATGGCCAGGCCAAGACCGGTACCGCCGTACCGGCGGGTGGTGGAGGCGTCAGCCTGCGAAAACGACTCAAACAGGCGACTATGGTCTGAGGGATCGATTCCTATGCCGGTGTCGCGGACCTCGAAGCGCGTGACGTTTTCGCCTTCGTCGCCGGCGACGCTGACCCGGATGGCCACTTCTCCGGCCGGGGTGAACTTCACCGCGTTGGTGGCCAGATTCAGCAGGATCTGACGGACCCTGCCGGCGTCGCCCACCAGACGGGCGGGGAACTCGGGGCTGCAGTACCCGATGAGTTCCAGCCCCTTGGATTGTGCCTGTTCACTGAGAAGGGCCGCGACGTCGTCCACGAGGCGGCGGGGGTCGAACTCGATGAGTTCGAGATCGACCTTCCCGGCCTCCAGCTTGGAGAAATCAAGGATGTCGTTGATCAGGTTCAGGAGCGCCTCAGCGGCGGTCTTGACCCCTTCCAGGTATTGCCGCTGGGTTCGATCCAGGTTGGTTCCCAGCAGCAGTTCCGTCAATCCCACAACGCCGTTCATCGGGGTCCGGATTTCGTGGCTCATGGTCGCGAGGAACTCAGATTTCAGCCGGCTGGATTCCACCGCGGATTCCCGCGCGAGCCGAAGCTCCGTTTCGGTGCGCCGCCGATCGGTGATGTCCTGGGCAATCGTGGCGACACCATGGATACCGTCACTGCCCATGATGGGGGACATGGTCACGGACACCGGAACGACGCTCCCATCCCCCCGCACCCGCTCAGTTTCATACGTGTGTGTTTCGCCGTCCCTGCCGGCAGCGGTCCGGAACGCCTCTTCCTCGGCTAGGAGGTGGGCGGGGATAAAGAAGGAGGAGTGTCTGCCGATGGCGTCCCCGGCCCGGTACCCGTAGATCCCTTCCGCCCCGGGATTCCAGCTGGTAATAACACCCTCAAGGGTTTTACCCACGATCGCGTCGGCCGTGGAATTGACGATCGCACCCAGACCTTCCAGCTGCGCGGTCCGCAAAGCCACCTTCGATTCAAGGTCCCGGGTCAAGGTGATGTTCTGAAGGATAATCACCACCTGACGCACGATGACCAACGTCAGCACCAGCACACCGGTGACCAGCAGGAAAGGATCATTTTCAGTTCGCAGGCGGCCCGGGGACACGGCCGCGGCGCCCAGGACCGGAACATACGGCAGCAGTTCCAGAGCCAGCGAGTAGATCCGGCGGTCGCCTGTGCGGCGCACCCCACGGGGGACCAGCGGAGCGAGCGCGATCAGAAGGAACGCGGCGACCCACCAGGCCGCCAACGGGGTCCCTGTCAGGCCGGTGACACCGTTGAAGGTCAACTTGACATACGTGCTGTCAGTAAAGGCGAGGACGAGCAGCCCGCCGCCGAGGCACAGCCATCGGGACCGGTCCTCCCGGGCGCTCCGCATCGTCAGGACCAGGACCAGGGACACCAGAACCACGTCAACGATCGGGTATGCCACCCCCGTCATGTGACCGAGGAATTCCTGGTCCGCAGCCTTATACACCGGTCCGAGAACCGTGGCCCAACTGACATACAAAACGGCGGCGGCAATGACCGAAGCATCCAGAAGAGTCCGCAGCAACGCGGCCCCAGAAGACCGGAACCTCGGGAACAAAAAGAGAGACACGGCTGCAGGCAGGGAATACCCGATGAATCCCGCGTCCGCCAACGAAGGGAAGGGGTACACATGATTCAAGGTCAGCCCGTAAAACGTCCATAACCCCTGCGCCGCCAACCAGACCAGCACCGCAACTGCCATGATCCGCCACGCCCGCGCCTCACGGCCTGGACCCCGCCCAGCCACCCCGCAACTGACCAACGCCAAGAGGGCAGCCAGCAAAATCGAGAAATCGCCGATCACCTGTGCAGCCGGGGTACGGGGGCTTGCCTGCAAGACCCCGTAAAGGCCGGCGACCGCGGACGCGGCGGCAACAAACAACCACACCACCGGGAGACGCGTCCCCCGAAGCCGCTGACCAACTGATGACCATAGTGATAACACGCGGAGTCCTCCCACTGCGGCTGCACTGAACTGAGACCCAGACCACCGCTGACAACATTCTACGGCGCGGCCGGAGCGCCGGCAGGGAGCACCTCGTCGACAATCAGGCTGCCAGGTTGGGAGCGCCATTCGTCGGCGAGGTGCGGGCCGTACTCAGCGCAACAGGGTTCGCTGCCGCGATGCCTGGTACTGCGTCGAGCAAAAAACGGTGAGGTGTCAGCGGGCAAGCCCTGCACAGCCGCTACTACGCCGCCGTTGAACGTAAAGACAGGGGCTCTGCAAGCATCGGCCACGCGAGCGGCAATAGTTGAGGCCCGTGCGGCACGTTCGCAAGCATTTTGACATGGGCCGTTACGGGGTGCGGGGTGCATTACTCATGGGTTACGAGGCCTACCATTGCACGGGCCCAGTGAGTTATGGTGGCATTCGTTGGTGGAAAAGGGGGCATCGATGAAGTCATTCGCCTGTGGTGACGTGGTACCGGGGTGCGAGGCTACTTGGGTGTGTAGCACCGAGGATGAAATTGTTGTCAACGTGGCCGCCCATGCGGCTACTTCCCACGGAGTGGTTGAGTTGCCCGCGTCGCTCGTCCGGTCCGTGCGCGAGGCCATCGTGCCGGTAGGCTGACCTTGACAGAGGCCGGGGCGCCCTTCAGGCCCGTCGGGTCCGGCCCTTCCGAGTGGGAACGGATGCTGGACGCAGCCTGCAGGGGCGAAGGACTGTCCACGGCGTACCAACCCATTGTAGACACCCGGCATGCTACGGTCGCAGGCTATGAGGCTTTAACCCGATTTTCCGGCTTCTCCGAGCACAACCCGGAGGTTTGGTTCAGGACGGCCAGGGCATTGGGCCGGTCTGCGGAACTGGAATCAGTCGCGCTGCGGACAGCATTGAAAGCTCGGCCGCAGTTGCCGAGGAATTGTTTTCTGACCCTTAATATCTCCCCCGATACGCTGTCCTCCGGGCCTGTGAGAGATGTATGGGACGGTGAAAAGGGTTTGGGCGGCCTCGTCATCGAACTGACCGAGCAGACCCCAATCGAATCCTATGAGGGGCTTAGACCCGATCTGGACCGGTTACGGGCCTCGGGAGCTTCCATCGCCGTAGATGACGCCGGGGCCGGGTACGCCGGGTTGCGGCACCTGCTGACGCTTCGTCCTGCAATGATCAAGATCGACCGGGACCTGGTCCGGGGTGTTGACCGCGATGAAGCCCGCCGGGCGCTGATCGGAATGCTGGGGGCCTTCGCGGACCGGATCGACGCGTGGATACTGGCCGAAGGGGTGGAGCGTGCCGAAGAGTTGGACGCCCTCGTGTCGCTCGGTGTCCCTCTGGCCCAGGGCTATCATTTGGGGCGCCCTGCACCGCCATGGGCACCCATGGCGCCGGGAGTCGCTGGCCAGCTGGCAAGGAAACGACGGAGTCAGTTTCCCTCACCGCGGGAACTGACCGTCCGGGACGTCGCCGAACCGTCAGTAACAATTGCAGACCCGGCGACAGTTGGCGAAACGTTCGCCGCTGACCCGTCGCTCCAGTCCGTGGTCTTGCTCGACGCCAACCAACGCCCCGTGGCCGTCCTTCGCCCCGACACCGCACTCAATGGCCTAGCGATTGCCGGGATGCGGATAAATCTGGACACACCCCTGAAAGAGGCCCTTACGAGGTCGATGACTCGGTCCCCGACGGCCCGCTTCGACCCCCTGCTCATTACTGACAGCGCTGGTCGCTTCGCAGGATTGGCCCGCATGGAACGGATGATCACCGCCCTGACCGGGGCCGAGCACCTATCGGGCTACCAGCCGGACGGACGGCCAACGGACACATACACCGCACACACGGGTGACCCACACCCACGGTGACCCTACGTGCCACGGGAGTGGCGTTTCGATATTCCACCACCGCATCGGCCCTGCCGGGGGAGCACCGCCGTGCAATGAACGCGTTGAGCCACGGCGCCCCCGCCGGCGCGTGTATCCGGCGAGCCACCTGGGAGGCACTGGAGAGGCGCGCAGTATACCCGGTCGTCCGACTGCCGTCATAGATGGACGTAAGCCCGTGGGGGAGCCTCTCACCCCTGCCATTCTGAAACGTGGATATTGGCCCTTTCGTTCAGCGCCTCAAGGAGCGGGGGGTCAAGTCGTGGGCTGCGGTCTTGGCGTGCCACGCAGGGTCCCGGCGCGCTCCAAAAGCCTAGGAGCGGCATCTGTCAGAACGTGGACGTCGTGTTGCAGGACCGCAGCCTGTACCCGCGCAAGCCCGAAATTCCGGACCGCTACGAATGGCAGGATGTCCGCGCAGCGCTCAGCAATATCCGTTGCCCCGGCCATCGATGATGCTGTTTGCAAACTCAGCATAGGTGGATGACGCTGTGAAAGGGGTTTACCGCGAAGATGATCAGGTTCGCCCCTTCGGTGGCGAAGAACCTGATCCCGGAGGTGACGGCGAAACCGGCAAGTCCGACCAGGAGGTAGACCGCGCCGAACACGGTGGCGAGGAGCCTATTGGGGGATGTGCGCATGATGGGGGAGCCTTTCAAAACAGGGCACTCAGCTCAGCAAAGTGTGTGAAGCAGACGGCCCGGTTGGAAGAGGGTTCCCCGGGTCGGGGATTCTCGCCACTGATTCGTCATCACACGATCAACGGATGGGCCGTAACCCTGGACGACGGGTCAAGTCCGGCCGTGCACGGACCGGAAGTCATGAACGTGGTGCAGGGCCAGTCCGGGAGGCCACCGGTGACGAATGCCCGGTGGCGGGGGCGGTAAGGTGTCGGCCAGGACTACCTTTTGGAAGGGCGTGTGCTTCATGGGACTCGTAAGTCCGCCGTCACGAACTCCCACGTCCCGGGGGCTCGTGATGGCTGTTGCGGCGGTCTCGCTTCTTGCCGGGTGCGGTGCCGGTCCCGGCACCCCTGCGCCAGGTCCGGCTGTTTCGGTGGCTGCATCCCCATCGGCGTCGGTGCCCCTGTATATTCCCGTTGCCGCGGCCGGTGGGCCCTCGGCGGAGGCGTTGATGGTGTGCGGGGAGGAAACCCGGGCCAATATCGTCAGGATCCTGGCACTCCCGTCCTCTCCCGGCACCGCAGCGTCCTGGGCGGACAAACTCTATACCTGCACCTACGCTTTGCCGGGCGGTGCGCTCGTGCTCTCGGTCAAGGAAGCAACGGGTCCGGATGCCGCCCATGCCTATTTTCAGGATCTGCAGCGGAGCACGGCTGGGGCTGCTCCGATCGAGGGGCTGGCGAACCTGGGGTTCCCGGCCTTCCAAACACCGGCGTCCGCGGTCTTCGTCAAGGACAACTTTGTGTTGACTGTGGACGGGGCGGCCCTGCCGGACACGCTGGGACCACACCAGGTCACCCGCGCCGCTTTCGCGTACCAGGTTGCCACCACGGTCCTGGCCTGCTGGTCCGAATAGTTGAGCCCGCCCGAGCATCGCCCCTTCCGCCGAGGTGCCAGCCGGGGGTGTTTGGGCAGGTGAAAGGCTTCAAGGGCAGAGAATGGACTTTCCTGACCTTTGCCCAATCCGTGACGTGGGGCACAACGAACCGTTAGTGTCACAGTTATGCGCGTGCCCATCAGGGGAGCGTTCATCATCAATGGAGGAAACAAGTCATGAAGAAATCAGCTTTCCTGATTGCCCCGGTCCTTGCCCTGGGCGCCCTCGCACTCTCCACCAGCCCCGCTCTCGCCGCCGACAACACGATGTACCAGGCGAACCTCGCCGCGATCAACGGCAGCTCCGCCACCGGAACGGTGATGATCACCGTCAACGGTGACCAGGCCACCGTCACCGAGAAAGTCTCCGGACTCCCTGCCTCGTTCAACGGCAAGCCCTATCCCCACGTCCAGCACATCCACATCGGCGCGAAGGGCACTTGCCCGGACATGTCCGCCGACACCAACAAAGACGGCGTGATCAGCACCACCGAAGGTGCCCCGTTCTACGGCGGGATCGGCGCGACCCTGTCCACCAGCGGGGACACCAGCCCCGCAGCCGGCACCGACCTGGCCATCGCCCCGTCCGGAGCGGCTTACACCTACTCCCGGACGATCACCCTCGACGCCAAGACCGCTGATTCGCTGAAGGCCGGCACCGGCGTCGTCGTCGTCCACGGCCTGGACCCCGCCACCCTGCCCGCAGCAGCTCAGAAAGAACCCAGCGACCTGGTCCCCTCCCTGCCCCTGGCCGCAACCTCACCGGCACTGTGCGGGACCTTGAAGGCCATGCCCGCGGGAGCCCCCGGCACCGGCATCACCACCCCCGCACCGGCCGGACCTGACCTGGGCCTGCTCGCAGCCGGCGGCGGCCTCGTCCTGGCAGCCGGCGGCGCCTACGCCCTCCGCCGCAAGATCGCAGCCTAAAGCCTGATCAAAGGCACCAGGAAACAAACAGGGACCTGATGGGAACTGACACCAGCAGCCGCCGCGGACGCACCATCGCGTCCGCCCTGCTCCTGGCCGCCGGAATCACCACCACCGCCCTTGGCCTCCACGCCGAACCACCCACACCCGGCCCAGCCAGCAGCACCTCCGTACCGGCCCCCGCCGCCGCACCGTCCACCGACCCAGTCACCACAGCGGCCCCACCCCTCCCGCATGCCGCCGCTGTCCCTTCCGCAGCTGTCCCTGCCGCACCGGACGCGGCCTTGCCCGCCTCCGTGCCGGTCCGGATCGAGGTGCCCTCCATCGGCGTGGATGCGGCCCTGACCGCCGTGGGCAAGCAAGCCAACGGCGAAGTCCAAACCCCCTCCGGGGACCCCGGCGCACCCGGAGGCTGGTACCAGGACTCACCCACCCCCGGCCAGACAGGATCCGCGATCATCCTCGGCCACGTCAACACCACCACCAGTGACGTCGGCCTGTTCTACCGGCTCCACGAACTCACCCCAGGCCAAACCATCACCGTTATCCGCGCGGACCATATCGCAGCGGTCTTCACCGTCGACAAAGTCGACGTCTACCACAAAGCCACCTTCCCTACAGTGGAGGTTTACCAGAACGCGGACCGCCCAGAGGTCCGCCTGATCACCTGCGGCGGGTACAACCCCGCCACCCGGGAATACCTGGACAACACCGTCGCCTACGCCCACCTGACCTCCAGCCACCCCGCCTAAACCCGGAACCGCTGCCCCTGCCAAGAGCGCCCGTCAGCTCCCTGAAAGGGAACCCCATGAAGACGATAAAGACCCCGCAACGTCTCGCCCTTGCCCTGATCGGAGCGGCAACCGTCATTGGCGCCAGCGCCTGCGCGACCACCGGGGGAGGTTCCAGCTCATCACCGGCGTCCCCGACCGCCATGGCTTCCTCGTCCGGATCCATGGACGCCGGAATGGGAGCTTCCCCGATGGCATCGTCAATGGGAGCCTCCAGTGGATCCACGGGCACGAGCGCCGACCTGACAATCCACATCAAATCCTTCGCCTACACCGGCGCAGACCGTGTCCCGGCCGGGTCAACGGTGACGGTGATGAACATGGACAACGAAGCGCATACCGTCACCGCTGACGACGGCTCCTTCGACGTCATCGTCAAAGCCGGGACCAGCACCACCTTCACCGCCCCCGCCAAAGCAGGCACCTACGCCTACCACTGCACCTACCACTCCAACATGCACGGAACGCTGAGCGTCAAATGAGCCCGGACCCACGCCCCGGACCCGCCGCCAGGAACACAGAGAACACCAAACCCCTGAACCGGTCCGGCCGGGCCAGTGCTGCAGAGCTGGCCCTGCGGCTCCTCACCGCAACGGCCCTGGGCGTGGACGCCGTCGTGCACGCGCGCCTTGCCCCGGGCTACCAGGCAGCCGCACCCGAAGGGCTCGGTGAGGGCAACCTTTTCCTCGCCGAGGCCGCCGCTGCGGCGGCAGTCGGGCTGTACGTCCTGATCCGCGGCAGCCGGACCGCCTGGGCCCTGGCCATCCTCACCGCCGGTGGAGGCCTCGCCGTCCTGCTCCTCTACCGCTACATCGACGTTCCCGCGTTCGGGCCCTTCCCCGCCATGTACGAACCCATCTGGTTCTTCGACAAAACCCTCACCGCCCTCGCCCAGGGCCTCGCGAGCGTCCTCGCGGCCACTGCACTCGTTCTCCATCGGCGCGCTAACGCAGCGCCTTAACCAACAGGGCTCAAACCACAGCCGCAGAAAAGACCTCCTGCCTGTCCCCCGACCGGAACACCGCCGACCCCGGCACCCCTGTTCAGCCGGGAATGTGGACGACACAAATCTGCCGCACGGCATACTCCTCCCCCGCTCGGGGGAGGTTAACGACATCCACCAGATTCCCTACCAAATGACTGATAGTTCGGAGAAGAAGAATGACCGATACGAACACTTCAGAGCGCGCCCAGCAGTTGAAAGCACTTCACGAGGCCCCTGAGATCCTGCGGGTGGTCAACGTATGGGATGCGATCAGCGCAGCAACGGTCGCGGCCCTGCCGGAGACAAAAGCGATTGCCACCGCCGGCCACTCCATCGCCGCTACCTACGGCTACGCCGACGGCACAATGCCCCTGGAGACCGCGCTGGCCGGGATCAAAACAATCGTGGACGCCGTCGATCTTCCCGTTACGGCCGACCTCGATGATGGTTATGACAACCCTGGCGAAACGATCCGCAAAGCCATAGGGCTCGGCGTCGTGGGTGCCAACGTTGAAGACCGGCTTCGGCCCTTCGATGAAGCAGTGGCCCGGGTGCACGCCATCATGGCTGCCGCGAACGATGAAGGCATCGACTTTCAGCTCAACGCCCGGACGGACGCGATCGTGCGGGCCGGCGACCGTCCCGTCAAGGACAGCATCAATGACGCCATCACCCGGGGGCGCGCGTTCCTGGACGCCGGCGCCGCGCTGGTCTTCGTCCCGGGAGCACTCACCCGCGACGTCATCGAGCCGCTCGTGGAAGGACTCGGGCGCGGAAAGCTGTCAGTGATCGGCGCACCCGGCGCCCTGCCCGCAGCAGACCTGCAGGAACTCGGCGTCGCCCGGGTCTCCTACGGCCCCTTCACCCAGCGAGTCGCCCTGCGCGCACTCCGCGACGTCGCCACCGACCTCTACGGCACCGGTGTGATTCCCGCCGACACCCCACCCCTGAACTAGCAACAGGACATCCGCCGCCAGCATCCTGGCTTCTTCCGACCATAAAGCCGCTGTCAATTGCAGAACTCCTCGGCATAGCACCTGCGATCCGCCGGACGCCGGTGGGTGGCCATGGGGGACGAGGGGTGTGCCCGGCGCTTCTGCAACGTGACGCCGGGTTGCTGTCTGAGGGTCGGGGTTTTCGACGTTCCCCCTGCTTCGCTGCCTTCAGCCTGCCCCAGCGCCGGCTCGGCTCTATGCACAAATGCAGCTCTACTCACAGATCACGGGGAGTGGGCTTCCGGGACGCTGGGAGCGAGTTCGTCGTCGAGGTCGTGCCGCGGACGCAAACCAGCCCCTAGGCTCGCACCCATTTCTTCGGTGTCAGCGGCAACTTTGAGCTGATTGCAGACGGTAAAACTGACTGACCGTTCCCGGCGGTGGTTTGACCACTGGCGGCAGGCATCTTTGAACAGCAGTAGGCCGTTTTTAGTGTCGGCGCGATCGAAGGCCTGGTCCCCCGCCGCGTTACTGAATGGTGACCATCACGGACTGCCAGCCTGACGCACCGTCAGGGACGGGATCTGCGCGCTGGTCCGTCTGCACTTGCCCTGTACCGTCGGTGGCGCGGACCTTGATGTAGTGCGGGCCCGGCGTGGCATCCCATTCGAAGGACCATTGCCGCCACGTGATACTGGAGGCTTCCGTGGAGAGGACCGTCTCGGTCCATTCGCCGTTGTCGATCTGGATTTCAACCTTGGTGATTCCCCGGGTCTGGGCCCAGGCAGTACCGCCAACGGCGACTTTTCCTGCCGGAACCTTGGCGAAGGACTTGGGAACCTCCACGCGCGCCATTGTCTTGATGGGGCCGCGTTCGGACCAGCCACGCTCGGTCCAGTATGCCTTGTTGTCCGCGAACCGGGTGACCTCCAGGTCCACCACCCATTTCGTGGCGGAGACGAACCCGTAGAGCCCCGGGACCACCATCCGTACCGGGTAGCCGTGCTCGAGGGGTAGCGGTTCGCCGTTCATGCCGATGGCCAGCATGGCGTCGCGCCCGTCCTGCAGGACCTCCAGGGGAGTGGAGGCGCTGAAGCCGTCGATGGACTTGGAGAGCACCATGTCCGCCCCCTCCTTGGGTTTCGCCCGGGCCAGGACGTCGCGGATGGGCAGGCCCAGCCACTTGGCATTCCCGGCGAGGTTGCCGCCCACGGGGTTGGAGACGCAGGTGAGCGTGACGTGCGATTCGATCAGGCTGGCGTCCAGCAGGTCCTGGAACGTGAGGGTGACCTCCTGCTCCACCAGACCGTGCACCCGCAGTTCCCAGTCGTTGACGTTGATTTCCGGGACGCTCAGGGCGGTGTCGATCCGGTAGAAGTCGGCGTTGTCCGTCAACCAGGGCGTGACCCCGGGGACGGGGGACTGCACGCCGGCGGGAACCGCGGCTGCGGCTTTGGCCGGGGCAGGCAGCGTGAGCGCGTCCCGGGCCTTTGCCACGTTGTTGCGCGCCGCTCCCAGCAACCGTCCGCCCGTGGCGGCGATGCCGGCTGCCACCGCGGTGATCCCCGCCGCAGCGAAGAAACGACGACGGCTGGCGCCTTCGTGCCCCAGCCGGGCATCGGCGTCGGCTGCCCGGTCCGCGGGAGTTTCCGGCCAGGGCTTGCTTTCCTTCAGCCGCCAGAGGGGTGCCATCAGCAGGCGGAGGACCACCAGGCCCGCGACCGTCCCCAGCACGGACGGTATGGCGTCCACTCCGCTCACGCCGGCACGCGTCACGACACAGGCAACGATCACCGCGCCCATGAACAGGACGCCCAGGACGCCCAGCGCCCATTTCCGGTAGGCCACGATGCCCAGGATGCAGGCGAGCAGCGCGACGGTCAGTCCCATGCCCACGAACAGGGCAGTCTTGTCGTTGGTGCCGAAAGTGGCGATCGCGAAGTCCTTCAGCCGCGGCGGCGTGAAGTCGATGAAGGTGGACCCCAGGGCGAACAACGGGGTTGCCCTGGCGGTGAAGAAGGCGCCGAGCAGCTCCGCAACGGCAAGTACGACGGCGGCTGCCACCACACCTGCCAGGGCGGCCAGGGCGGAGGGGCCGGTCAAGCGGTTCCGAAGCTTTGTCATGGTGGTGGTTCGGAGCGGCGGGTAGTCCGGATTGACCGCGTGGGCAGCGAAGGACCCGGCAATCGATCTTGATTAACGAGCCCACGAGCGGGAAATCTAACGCGCGTCTATTCGGTTTCGCCTGCATTTGCTGCAAGTTACAACATGGGTGACCGCTGGATGAGGTAGCGCGCGGGTCTGGCTTACGGGCGGTTTGGCTTCTGAAGGCTCTGGACCCTTACAACCGCCCGTCATAGTGGCGAAGGTTTCATTGCAAGGCCGTGAGGGCCTGAGCCCGGTGGGGTACCGTGCTCAGGCCCTCACGGCCTTACTCGTTTGCCTAGGCCCAGCAGATGTCTTTTAGGTCACAGGCGGTCTCTACAGGCCTGTATTACTTGGGCATGAGTACGGAGTCAATCAGGTAAACGGTGGCGTTCTTGGTCTTGACGCCTCCGCAGATGACGTTGGCGTTGTCGACCTTGAGGTTGTCGCCGCTGCCGGTGACGGTCACGGAGCCGCCCTGGACCGTCGCGTGCGTGCCGGCGATCTTATCCGGGGTGATCTGGCCCGGGACTACGTGGTAGGTCAGGATCTTGCTCAGCAGGGCATCGTCTTTCTTCAGGGTGTCAATGGTGGCCGGGTCGATCTTCTTGAAGGCGTCGTCCACCGGGGCGAAGACGGTGAATTCGCCGCCGTTGAGGGTGTCCACCAGGTTGACCTTGGGGTTCAGCTTGCCGGAGACGGCGGCGGTGAGCGTGGTCAGGATCGGGTTGTTGGAGGCTGCCACAGCCACCGGATCCAGCGCCATGCCTTCCACCGAGCCCGCACCGGTGGGAACCTGCTTGGCGTAGGCCGCGCAGCCGGGGCCCACCAGGTTGGCGGCCGGGGCCATGGTTCCTGTGGAGGCGGTGGCCGAGGCTTTGGCGGACGGGGACGCCATGCTTGAGCTGGGGGAGGATGACATCGGCGCAGACGACGCCGAGGATCCCGAGGTGCTGCCGGAGCCGCCGCAGGCGGTCAGGCTGAGCAGGGCGGCGGCAGCAACGCCTGCGATCGTAAAGGTGGTGCGCTTGATTGTCTGCATTTTAGTTCTCCTGGAGGTGGCATGGTGCTGAGGGGGACGATGATGAGCCTTGTTTGCGTATGGTCCATCGGCACCTGCCCTTGGCTGGTGCCTCAATGACTATTCGGCCGGGGCCAGGATGCGGATGGGTTAGAGCCAGGGAATTTTCGTGGACCTGTGGATTCCCAGGCCGGGCAGTCATCGTGCCGGTGGATCACCGGGGTGAGCGATCTCTCGCCGTCGTCGTGTTGATCTTGCGTGTAATGGTGCGGATTCCGGTCTTGGGCTTGTTGGGCAGCGTCAGCAGGGCTGAGGCAGCGGAAAGGTTTGCGTTTGGTCTTGGGCGGTGGGGCCGGTAGCTGAGCCAGGATCCTGGGCAATAAGTCGGTGGTGGGTTCGGCGTTCAGCGACCCGTACGTGAGCGCCAGCGCTTCATGTGTTTGTGCCACGCGGAGAAAAAATTGCTGTCGTGCCGGCTCGGGGCCGGATCGAAGAAAGTGTTCCAATGCCTGCTCAGCCTGTCTGCCCAGGCAATCCGCGGCATACAGCTCGGCGAGGTCCAGAACCCCGCCGCTGACCAGGTCATAGGTGATGTCTTCGGTAAGTGCTTCCGGGCTGTCATCAGGGATCATGGTTTGCTTCCCGGACGCAGCGTGCGGTCCATGCTGTCAGCACAAATGCCCGGTTCGGTTTCGGGGAGTTTCCGGCTCCTGGAAACCCGGTGGACCGGGTTGGCACGTGCTGCTCCTCTTGCTGACGGCGCAGTTTCACGCAGGGCCCTGGGACCGAAGGCGGCGGCCGCCACTAGTGGTGGTGCCCTGTCGGTGGGCTGAGGTGAGGGCTCGTGTGTTCCCCGTGCGGCACAGCGTGGTTACCGGCGGCGGTTGCTGCCAACCCGGGGGTAGTGATCGCCGCGACAATAAGAGCAGCAGCGAAGATCGCCGCCAGCAGCGCTCCGGCGGACGGTTGAACCGGTGCCTGGCTGGGCCGGGAGGTGGGCTGGCGGGCCAGCCAGCCCACGGAAGCGAGGATCAAGAGTTCCAGGGCTGCGGCGGATAGAGCAGACCCGTCAAGGGAACGGGGGGATTGGTTGGGCCCCCAGAGGCCATTGACGATCGCGGCCAGGTGCAGGAAGACCGCGACCGGCACCACACGCAGAACCGCCCTGATCCGAATGGGGGAGCCACGGCGGAGACTTTGCACAGCCCAAACCGACAAACCAATGCCCCAAAGGAGCGTTACTGTGCCGCCGGCAATTGTCCAAGGGGTTCCGGCCGCGCTGAGCAGGGAGGAGCTGATGCCGAAACTGATGGTCCCGGCACCAAGGCCGGCAAATGCCGCGAGGATACTCACAGCCTCAGCTAGGACCGGGGCGCGCACCGGGACCACCAGCTTATTGACGGGTAACAGCTTCCCCGCCGGGGCAGCGGAGCTCATGCTCAGCGCACTCCCGCAGCGGTCCGTGGGGCGAGGGCCTTGTCCTGGGACAAGCCGACACCGAGCAGCAGGACCGCGCTGGCCAGGTGCAGTACGTTGTCCGCGCCGTTAAGGGCGATGATATTCAAGGACGTGTTAAGCAGGAACAGTCCCACAATCCCGACCAACAGGTACACGGCGCCTACCGCCGTGTTCACCGAACGTGCCGCCGGAACGGACTTCAGCCCCGCGAGCAGCAACGCAGCGCCGATGGCAAGGTGAATGACGTTGTGCAAAGGGTTCACGGCAAAAATAATCAGGAGGGGTCCTTCGGTCGCGAAAAATCCAACGCCGGAGGTGACCGCGAAACCGAGAAGACCGACGAGCAGGTAAACGGTACCGAAAATGGTGGCAATTAATCGGTTAGGGGAAGTGCGCATGACGCATGAACCTTTCAGAGCGGGGCCCTTGGCAGGATCAAAAACCAGGGCCGCTAGTGTCAGGCCCCGGACGGGGACCTCAACAACAATTCGACGCCGCACCCCCATCGGATTGGCGCCCTGCCTCCGAGGCCGGGGCGGCCATGGTCCGCAACTACGTGCGGGCACGTCGATGCAAATGACCGGGGATTACGCGGGCTATCCTTGATGGACTTCAGAACATGATCTGAAGTAGAGTTGAGTCATGAGCGCCGTAGCCACTTCCCGAACGACATTTCAGTCTTCCGAGCTAAGCCGCGCTTCGGCTGAGGCCTTTGCTGCTGCATCCGATCACCCGATTCAGATCACTCGCCGCGACGGTGAGTCTTTGGTGCTGATGTCTGAGAGCGCTGACCGGGCGCGGGCTTCTCTGCTTGAACTGGCCGCGCAGCTGATAGCCGTTACCACCAGTACCGAGGGAAGTCTTGCGACCCGGATGAGTGATCGGTTTCCTTGGATGCTTGCCTTGAGCGAGGCAGACCGCGATGCCTGCTCCGCAGACATCGTGGCTGCGGCGCGGGCCTCTTTTGCCACCAACCAGCCCCATCTGGCCGTCGCGGAACTCAGTGCCTGGCGTGAGACGGCAATTGCCATCGCCGCCGGGCTCGGCAAGGAAGCCACCGAATGGCTTGATGACGCCGAAACTGTCGAGCGTCCCTGAGGAATGGCGAAGAACGAAAAGGTCGAGAGACCGACTAAGAAGAGCGACTATGAGCTTCGGTTCGCCTCTGTGCAGGCTAAACGCGGCTGGACGGATCTGAAAGCCACGACCAGGAACGCCTTGGTGGATTCGTGGGACTTCCTGACGCGGACGCCGCAACTGACGACACCGACCAACTACCGACTGCGTGGTGAGCTGGGCCGCCTAACACGAGACGGTGTTACTCACGACAGGTGGCAGCACAAGCCCACCCTGAAAGGTGATGCACGCATCTGGTTCTACGTCGTGGGCCAGACTGTTTACTTGGAACAGGTCCATACGAGCCATCCAAATGAAACCAAGTCATAGCTGTCCGACTCAACGAGGCTACCTATGTACTCCCTTGTGGCGGTATCGGCGGTAGCCGGGTCGTCGGCTAGCACAACGACGTGAACCAGAAGCCGGTGTTGCTACTGAGAGTGGAGCAGCGCGGGCTGTTTTCGGGCGGCCGGAGGGCTCTCCTCATCCGGTACGTGCTATCAGATGCGGCGTTCAACGTTTGCGTCAGAATAGCGGCGACAGCCCGGTTAATTGACACTGGCTCATGATGTTCTCAGACGCCACTCTGACAGTGGGGGGCCAGAAGACCGAGGCGCGTAAGGGTGAGAATCGCCCGAATAGACCGATAAACGAGGGCCTGATGGAATGCGTTTCGTGCAGGGGCCGGTGATGTCACCTCCTGCCGGCGGGTAGGTATCTGGGAACAAAAGCGGACTGCACCGGGAGGCGAGTTCTCCCTTGTCAGCTGCCCTCACGTCAGGTTGGGGTGTAGTTCAAACCACCCTCTCGTTCGAGAACGCCGTGTCGGGGGCGGAATCTTCAGCCCGTTCTGTCGTGCTTGCTCCAAGTCGAACCACACTAAATCGACGTTTCCACCGCAATGGGGCGGCGAACTGCTTGGCGGTCCCGGACAGACAGAGCGTGTTTGAAGTGTGTTCCCCAGCATTCTTGAGGACGGTCTCGGGGATCCCGACCCTGACGAGGCAGCCACGTCTGGCGGGTCCGCAGAAAGCAGCGGTGGGGATGTTCTCGGGAGCTTTGAACGGAGATCTGTTTCGCTGCTGCGGACGGACTCTGTTTGCCGGGGCACCGTTATGTTCGTAGGTGGGTGGTGTTAGCCGGCTTCGTTGTTGATGCGGTCTCGGACGCTTTGGGGCATCGTTGAGCATGCGTCGGCGCCGGACCTTTCATCTCCGTGGCTGTCGGCGGTGTCGGTGATCCCGACTGTGGCGACGGTGGCCTCCCATCCGCCCATCCCGGCGAGCTGCCGGGGAACCCACACGTTCGCGGCTCCATTCACGAGATTCCAGACGGCGGGGTGAACTCCGTTGCCGAGGTAGATCCCTCCGTTGGGATCGCGCCTGACGAGGTCTGGCAGCGGCAGGACGCCCATCAGCTGGGCCGACTGGTAGTCGGTCATGTTCCACGGCGGTGTTCCGAAGTAGTACCAGCTCGCGGCGCAGATTCCGTAGAGATGAGGCCCGAACTGGGCATAGTTCAGGTATAGCTCGAGGGTCCGCGGGGCGCTCAAGGTGTAGCTGAACTGTGTGGCCAGAACGGCCTCAATCCCTTTACGGACGGCGCTCTGGTCGTCCCAGAGGAAAATGTTCTTGACGAGTTGCTGCGGGATGGTGGAACCGCTGGGGTCGGGCTGTCCTTGGAAATACGCCTGTGCTCTGGCTTGGAAGTCCGTCAGGTCGAAGGCGCCCTTACGGATGCCGAGTTGTTCGTCCTCGTGGGCGATCGTTGCGGCGAGCAGGTGCCGGCTGATGTGGTTGATCGAGACGAATTGGTAGACGGTAGGTTCCCCGGCTTCGAGCATGTATGCGGTTCGGGTCGGGGTGATACCTATCGCGAACATGAAGGCGAGGATTTGAATCAGGACCAGGGGGCCGACCAGGGCTAGAAGCAGATTCCTGTGCCACGTGCGTTGTCGCCGCTTGCCTGAGGGTGGCTCCGGTTCGGGGGGTTGGGCATTGGTCTGCGCGGAGGCGGACAAGGGCTGAAGGTTTTGCTCCGGGGGTATGGGTGCCGAAGTGCTCGGGACCGGATAGCTGGTGACTTTCGGACGCGCTGGTGGGGGGCCGAGGGGCGGAGTGCTGTCTCGCGCGGTCGTCCGGGGCCAGGTTGGGAGTGGATTGTTCATCGGTCCGCCTTCGCTTATCGCCCGGCATGTTTCACCTCCGGGGTGGGGCTGGCACAGTCTAGCGGGACTCGCTGGCAACATCGCCGCGGGTGAAGGGACTTGCAAGGGGAGGCTGGGCCGTAACCCGGATGCATGGCGTCAGCTCAGCAAGAACCTGTGATCCTCCGTGGCTGTCAGGCTGGGCTGCGGCGGCGTGGCCTGCCAGCATTCACTGGCCCGATGCCAGACTCCCCGCACTCGCGCTGAGGGGCCGGGGGCCGCGCCGGGGGTGCAGGTGGTATTTTGAGGACCGGCATGCGCCCTGAGTTGTGAAGTTCGTGAAGGGAAGTCTTTTGTCACGTTTGCTTCCGGGGTCCGGCTCGGTGGATGGCGGCCGTCGGCGTCTGGGGGGACGGGTCCTTTCGACGCTCCGGGGTGCTCCGGTGACCGTGGGATTTGTTGTCCTCTTTTGGCTGCTGGGGCTGACATTTTGGTCCGCTGGCTCCAGGGTTGCAGCTGGGTGGGATTCGAGCGTGGCGGTGACCGTGCACACCGTTCAGGGTCGGTGGTGGACGGTGATGTCGTCGGCCTTCTGGGCTCCGGATCTGTTCGGTTATGTGCTGGGTACGGTGTTGGTTCTGGGTGTTGGGTTGCCTGTGGAACGGCGCGTGGGCAGCGCAAGAGTGGTGGCTGTGGCATTGTTGGCGCAGGTCGCTGGTGTCCTGGCCACGATGGCGTTCTGGCAGTTGATTCGCCCGCTTGCAGGTGAATGGCTGATGGCTCGGATGTATCTTTTAGGACCGGGCCTGATGGTCTGGGGTGTGGCTGCTGCCGGTACGGCAGCGATGGGGACGTTGTGGAGGCGACGCCTTCGTCTGGGCATTTTCGCTTTGTTGGTCCTCCTCGCCCTGTACAGCGGTGGCTTCGCCGATCTGGCCCGGCTGGTAGCCGGGGTGACAGGGGCACTGCTGGGACCCTGGTGTTTGGGTCGGCGGGCCCGGAGGCAAATCTTCGTGAGCAGCCGCCACGAGGGCAGAGTCCTGATCGCCGTGCTGGTAGCGGTGTCCGCCGTCGGGCCGGTCATCGCCGGCCTGGTCCCGCACGCAATGGGCCCGCTGTCCGTGCTTCGCCTTCTGTTCACCGGCATCGAACCCGTTGATGCCCAGACAGTGCAGGATCTGTGCACCGCTGAGGGCCAGCGCAGGGAATGCGAGGCTGCCCGATTGCAGCTCAGGGCCGGTGCGGGCGGCCTGTTCATGGCCATTGTCCCGTCCGTGTTGTTGTTGCTCCTCGCCGAGGGGCTACGACGTGGACGGCGGTTTGCTTGGGGAGCTGTCCTGGTTCTCCAGTCCTGCCTGTCGGCGCTTTCACTTCTCGTTCTGATCCAGGTACTTCAATCAACAGGCCAGGACTCCGTAGCCGGCGAGGTGGCCGCTGCGAACCCTCCAGGCGGTATTCCTGCCCATCCACTGTCTTTGGTGGTCCCGTTGCTGATGCCGCTTCTGCTCCTGTCGGTTGTGTTTGCGTGCAGGCGGTTGTTTCCGGTGGCTGCTCCCCCCGGCACCTATCCCCGGCTCACCACCCAACTGCTGGGGCTCGCCTTCGCTTTGGCCGTGGTTTATGTCGGCGCCGGTCTGGCCCTGGCTCAGGACTTCAGCCCGGTTCCGACCCCGGCGGCGCTGCTTGCCGATGTCCCGGACCGGTTCCTCCCGCTGGGTTTCGCGGTCGACGTTCCGCCGGCATTTTTTCCCCAGACATTCCCGGCCATCGTCCTTTATGAAGGGATCGGTATCGTATTTTGGGCGGTGACCGGTGCCCTGGTGCTGCGAACCTTCCTCAGCAGCCGTCCCGCCCGCACTGGGGATGACAAAGCAAAAGCCCGGGCCATCTTGAAGGCAGCGGAGGGCAGCTCCATCTCATGGATGACACTGTGGTCCGGAAACACGTACTGGTTTTCAAGCGCCGGGGACAGCTTCATCGCTTACCGCGTCATCGCTTCGGTGGCGCTGACCTTAGGGGGCCCGGTCGGCCCGAAGACCCGGACCACCGGGCTGATCACGGAATTTTCGGCGTATTGCAGGGCCAACGGGTGGACACCGTGCCTCTACTCGGTTCCAAAGGACGTCAGGGACGAAGCCGTAGCTCTTGGCTGGGAGGCTGCAGAGGTTGGCCAGGACACCGTCCTGCCCCTGGAGAATTTGTCCTTCAAGGGAAAAAGGTTCCAGGATATCCGCACCGCATTGAACAGGGCAGCCAAAGCAGGAATCCATGCGGAATGGATCAATTATCCAGCAGCTGCCCGCGGAATCCAGTCCCAGATCCAGGAAGTCTCGGAAGAGTGGGTCGCTGAGCGCAACATGCCGGAAATGGGCTTCACCCTTGGAGGACTTGATGAACTCAATGACCCGAAGTTCAGTGCCTGATCGCGGTTGACGGCAGCGGCAGGGTACACGCAGTGACGTCCTGGCTGCCGGTTTACCGGCACGGCCACATCACCGGCCGGACCCTTGATGTCATGAGGAGGCGAAGTGACGGGTTCAGACCCGCCATCGAGTTCCTCATCGCGTCGGCGGCGAGCAGTCTGCGCGAGGAAGGACTCCGGTTCATCAGCCTCTCCGCCGCCCCGTTGGCCAGGACACCGCCCAGCGGAGCCCCGGACCAAGACACCACCAGTGCAGAGCCCAATGGCTTGGAGCGAATCCTGAACGCTCTGGGCTCGGCCCTTGAACCTGTTTACGGTTTCCGGTCCCTCCTGACTTTTAAAGGCAAATTCCACCCCCGCTACCAGACCCTCTTCATGGCCTACCCTGACTCAGCCGCCCTCCCCGGCATCGCCCAAGCGCTCACACGCGCCTACATCCCTGCCCTCACATTCAAGGACACACTCCAACTCCTGAGCCGCATCCTCGGGCGTCACAAACATCCATGACTCCCTCGACCACAGCATTGGCTTGGAGAAGGGCGTGCACCGGTCGGGGAACGTTCGATGCCGCTGCCATTTACGGCACCGTGCCGTATCTTCGCATGAGCCAGTCAAGGTTGTTTTGCAGGCCGGCGCTCCAGGCCTGCCATGTGTGTCCGCCTGGGACCTGTTGCAGCTGGATGTCCATCCCCGTGGCTTTGGCCGCGTTGTAGACGGTGATTCCCTGTGGACGGTAAAAGGAGTCATCGGCACCGACGGTGACGACGCCTGCCGAGCCGGGGAACCGGCCTTTTTTCAAGACGTCGACGGCGTTCTGGCGGGCGAAGGCGGCACCATCGCCGTCAAAGTATTTCTGCACCAAAGCGCTCCTGCCGCCGTTGATGGTGGGTTGGTCCTCACCGGAGATATCGAGAAAGGTGGGGTATGTATCGGGATAATTGACCCCCAGCTGAAGGGCGCACGTGCCGCCGTAGGAGAAACCCGCGATGGCCCAGGAACGGGCGCCCCCGCGTCCGGCGGCCAGCGAGGACTTAACCCAGGCGGGCACGTCCACGGCGAGGTAGGTGGCGGATTTCCCTAGTTTGCTGTCGAGGCACAGGGGAGGGTCGCCGGCATGGTTACCGCTGGCGTCCGGCATGACCACCACGGGTGCCAGACCCTTGTGGGCCGCAGCGTACTGGTCCATCACAAGGTTGATCTGCCCTGACGCGACCCAGTCCCTGCTGCCGCCCGGCAGCCCGTGAACCAGGACCAGAACCGGGAGATTCGGGGCGTTCTGGAGTTGGTAGGCCGGCGGCAGGTACAGGTACGCTTCGGATGCCGGCAGTTTGCTCAGCACCCCCGGAATCTGTGCCGAGACTACCCGGCCGGCCATCGGCATATCCGCAGGTGGGGTCCATGTTGACTCCCGCACCGGGGGTGACGGGGTTGGATCGGCGGAAGCCCCGGTTGCCGGCCCGGCCGGTTGTGGAGCCTCCAAAGCGCTAATGGGCGCCTTGGGGTGTCCCAGTAATGCCCCGAGGGTTGGATACTCCCCGAAATACTGGTTGGTCAAGGACGCTGCGGCAAGAACACATGCCAGTCCGGCGGCTGCGGCTCCCAGCTGCCCTCGTGCCCGGCCCCGGGCCACAGGCCCTGCGCGGCGTCGGTCGCGGGGGGTGCGCTTGCTTCTGCCGACAGCCAGGACCGCGCCTGTGACCGCCAGCCACGCCCACACGTAGAGCGTCACCGGCAGTGGTGCTCCCCAAATGTTCCACACGCCCTCCGTCGATATCCGGACCGCCGCGACCGCTGCCCCGGTAACGGTGAGCACGGCCGGCCCCGTGTGAAGGACGTGGCGTCGGGAGCCCGAGATCAGCCACATCAGCGCCCCTACACCGCAGAGCAGCAGCACAACCGGCACCGGACCGCTCACCAACGAAATCGAGTACACAGCTGGAGCCTATAGGCTGCGGCTTGGAAATCCCGGAGCCTATGAGCCTTGTTCAGCTGGCGAGGGCGGAGGTAAGTATCCGCCTCATTTTGTCACGGAGGAACTTTTGTCCCTTGGCACTGGGATGCTCACCGTCCGGTCCAAGCAGAACGTCGGCGCGGCCGCCCAGCCAACGATCTGCTATGGGATCAATGAACTTCACCCCGACATTCCCGGCCGCGGATGCTTCGGAGCTGCACACGTCGGACAGTACCTGATCCATTTCCTCGCTACCGGACAGTGGACCGATCGCGACGAGAATGGCTTTGGGAGCCCGGGCGGAGGCGGCGTCGAAGGTCGACGCGACCGCCGCTTTGAGCTCCTCCGGGTCTGCCCCGGTGTCGTTGTCGGACCCAAAAAACATGATCACGTCGGTGGCAGGGGTAACTGCTGCCTCGACTTCCATACGGAACGTGTCGCCGTCGGCACCAGTGGCCAGATACCCGCTTCCGTTTTCAGCGGCATTCGTGATCTTAAGCGATCTTTTGTCAGGCAACGGTGCCGACTGCAGGAGTTTCGGCCACGCCTGTTTTGGTGACGTCCCCAGCCCTGTGCTCAGCGAGTCTCCAATCACAACAACCCTGAGGTGGTCTTGTGACCCCGTTGTCCCCGACATTGGCATGCGCACGGATGTCTTCGATGCCAGGGGCGTGGGTGTCGCGGCTGCTTGCGGGAGCGCGGGCTGTTGGTGGACGCCGGCAGGAGCGCTTGCGTTCAAAACAACCAGCAGCGCAGCTCCGGCGACGGTCATCGTTGGGAGGCTTCGTGTGGACAAATGCATAATGTCCTCCAACCCGGTTCAGCAACGACAAAATCCAATAAAAGCAATTAATGAAAATTCTAATTGTAGCTCGTCATCGGAGCGCAGAGCGGTTGGTCACTCCCCGCCGGGCCGGGGGCGCAGCTTAACGCAGGACCGGGGCTTGCTTGGCGCGGCTGGTCAGGTAGAGGCGGTGGGCGGTGATGACCAGGGCGAGCCAGGCGGCCCCGAGAACCCATGCGGCCAGTACGTCGGTGAGCCAATGGTGGCCGAGGTACACCCGGCTCAGCCCGATCGTGACGGCAAAGACGGCGGCTGCAGCTACGGTCGATGTTCTCGCCCGTCTGGTCCTTTGCCTCAGGATGAGCAGGTAGGCCACGATTCCGGCGATCACCAGGGCATTGAGGGAGTGACCGCTGGGAAAGGAGGCGGAGTAGTCATAGGGTGGTACGGCATCAGAAATGTTTGGCCGGGCCCTGCCGAAGAACTGTTTGCCCGCCACGGTCATGGCCAATGACCCGGCTCCTGCTGTGACGATAAGAATCACGGGAGTCCACGAGCGCCTCTTCAGCGCCAGAACCAGGACGGCAATCACGGCGAGAATGGGCATGCCAATGGTGCCGCCGATGTCCGTGTAGGCCGTCACGATCAAATCCAGTGCAGGGGAGCGCAGGGACTTGCCTGCATCCAGGGCCGGGCGGTCCAGGACCGCGACACCATCGGTTTGGACCACCGACTCATACACCGCCGCGAACACGGCAGTGAGTACCGCCGCTACGGCCAGTCCCAGCAGCAATATCAGCATCAAAGCACCGTGCGGGCCGAGCCGACGGCTCGCTCGATGGAAAAGACCCGCCAGGAACCGGCCGCCCCTTGTGTTCCAATGAGTGAGGTCCTGGCCGCCGACAAACCTGTCATCGTCCAGCTCCCCGGAGAAACCCTCTCCAGCACCTGTGCGTGGTGTATCAGCCAACTCGGAGTCCAATCCCTCTAAAAACGCGCTAGCGGGTAGCAATAATAAGCAACCTTACTATCGGTTGCAGTCCTGGACCAGGTATTGGATCTGCCATTGATGAATGGCCGGGCAGCAGAAGCCGGAACGGCGGCCATGGAGGCCTGCTGAGATCTTGGCTTTCGAAGTCTCCCCGGTAACCCCCAGCGCCGAGCGTGAGCGGTCCGAGTGCCGATGACTATGGCCGCCGAGGCGGCGATTGCGTCAAATCCGTCCCCGAGTCGCCAACCTGCCGGGACAGTACACCAAGTTGGGCCGGGCCTGGCGCCGGTCCAACTAAGGCAGGGGACGGGCAGACCATCGAAGGCTGCTGCCGGCCGTTCCCGCAGCCGAACCGCCTAGGCACCGCTTCCTGCCGGCAGCTGAGGGAGTTCGCGGCAAGTCCTGCGGTCCGAATGGCGTTCGGCGAGTGCCGCGGTTGGCAACGGGGCAGATGTCGTGCGGGTGTCACGGGATCGGAATGTTCGGCCGGGCCCGGGCCGAACGTCAGCGCAGCCTTTTGCGGCGAGGCGATCAAGGCAGCAGCAAGAGTGCCGGGGTTAGTCGCGGGCCGGGGTGGCCGGTCCTGTTTTGACGGTAGCGAGGAGGATGACTCCGGCGACGGCTGTCGCGCCGGCGAGGGCGAAGCCAAGAAATGCCTGCGGCGGGGCGGCGTCGGCTTCTCCGAGGACGGTGATGCCCAAGGTTACAGCGATGAGCGGGTCGATGACGGTCAGACCGGCGACAACAAGTTCCGGGCTTCCCCTGGTGTGGGCATTCTGGACCAGGAAGGTCCCAAAAAGCGCGGCAGCCCCCAGGCCGGCGAGGCAGGTCAGGGACAACCATTCGAAGTTTCCTTGGAAGAGCCGGGCGATGACGGTTTTCGCCAGCCCGGCGACGAACCCAAAGAGGATCCCGGCGCCGGCGGTGAACACGACAGCACTCCAACGGCGGCGCCAAAGACCGAAGCCGGTGCCGAGTGCGGCAAGGATAACAGCGAGCAGTCCCAGGATGGTGACCAAATGCCGGTCGCTGATTTCAACATCCTGCGCAGAGAGGGCCGCGACGGCCACAAACGCACCCACGCCGCCGACACAGAGTGCCACAGATGCCAGTGCCCGCCGACCCGGGGAGCGGCGGGTCATTCTGGCGGTCGCCAGGGTCGTAACCACGAGCGCCACCGCACCGATGGGCTGCACCACAATCAGGGGCGAGAATCTAAGGCTGGTGAGCTGCAGGAGGATCGCTGCTCCGAGCATGCCTGTCCCGGCGAGCCAGACCGGTTTGCGCAGCAGAGCCTGCAGCCGGCCCCCGCCCATACTCCCGGCTGCCCGGCCTGGTGCAGGGCCCTGGTCATCGACGGCCTTGTGCTGAAAGATGGTGCCGAAGGCCAGCAGAACGGCCCCGGCCACCGCGATCGGGATGCCAAGCCAATGGTAGGACGACAGGGCCGACACGGCGGAAGCCTCGATCATACTCCGACCCTACCGGCACTGACTCCTCACCAACACAACCAGGGCCCCGTGGCCCCCGTTCTGCCGGGCTCGAGGTTCATCCGGGCGCCCGGTCCGGACTCAGGCCACACCGGGGAAGTCTTCGAGGAGAGCAACCTCAAGGCCGGCAGCACCCTGGGCCTGCCGGAACGCTGCCAGGTCGGCGGCGAATTCGGGACGGAAATGCATAGGACGATGTCCCTAGGGCGCAGCGTATTGCCGACCTGATAGTCCATGTGGCCTGCGCCGGCTGTCGCTTCCCAGGTGATTATGGCTTTGAGCCCGGTGTCGGCGGCCGCTTTTTCGCATGGTGTTGGAGTAGGCACCGCCCGGTGGACGGAACAAGGCCACGCCGCCGCGTGAACTGCTGCTGGCGTAGGCCTGCATGGCCGTGATTTCTGTTTATCCCCGCCCGCCATCGTAGTGGTTGCCCAGGCCGACGCCAGTGCGGGAGCCCGGGAAACCCGCAGGACGGGGGTGCTTCCCTCCGCGGCGATGCTGAGCCATCAGGTTCTTCTCAGGGTTCTCCGTCACAGTGAACCATGACCGCCCGCACCGGGAGGCCCGCCGTAGCAGCCGTTCACGAAAGGGACATGGACATGAGCGTCAGAGACCTCAAAACCAGGACAAAGATCCTCCTAGCAAGTGCAGGCATTCTCGGTCTGGCCGGTGTCGGCCTCGGGGCCGCGAACGCCGCCACGCCCCCTCCCGCACCCGTGACCACACAATCGGTGGCGGCAGACGAAGCCACACCGGGTGATGTCGCGGACGCCCCGGATGCCGCCGAGGCACCAGATCCCGCGGACGGGCCGGGGACACCCGGTGATTCCGGAACGAACGAACAGACTGGTGACTCCACCGATCCCGTCGACGCCCCCGACGCCCCGTAGCAACACCAATATAGGGCCCGATCAGGTTGGGCCTCGGGAGCCGGTGCGCAGTGCGGGTGCCGGGCTATTTGCAGGTCATGAAGAATTATTCGCCCGGCTGCGTCTGTTGAGCAGTTCCACCACAGCGTCGAATGGAAGCGTGCAGTTCATGAGTACACGAGAGATGACATCCACGCCCTCCACCGGGCAGATGTTGAGCAAGGTCCCTGAGATCACGGTCTGGTTCTGGCTTATCAAGGTCCTCTGCACGACGGTGGGTGAGACGTTCGCTGACTTCATCAACGTCGAACTCGGCGTCGGGCTCGCACCCACGGCACTCATCTTCACCGTTGTCACGGCCGTGGTGCTCACGGTTCAGATGCGCCTTCGACGCTACGTCCCGGGTGCGTACTGGCTTACGGTCGTGGCGATGAGCATCACGGGTACCCTTTACACCGATCTCCTCATCGACCAGGCGGGTGTGCCGCTCTGGGCCAGCACGGGCCTTTTCTCGGTGCTGCTCGCGGTGGTCTTTGCCATCTGGTTCAGTAAAGAACGAACCCTCTCCATCCACAGCATTGTCACCAGGCCGCGTGAAGCTTTTTACTGGCTCGCCGTTCTGGTCACCTTCGCCCTCGGGACGGGCCTGGGTGACTGGACTCTGGAGCTCACCGGGTGGGGCCCTGGCATCTCGATCCTGCTGCCCCTGCTCCTGATCGGGGTCGTCACTGCGCTCTGGCGGTTCGGCGCGAACCCTGTACTCGCCTTCTGGGTCGCTTACATACTAACTCGCCCCCTGGGGGCGAACATCGGCGACTGGCTCGGGCTCACACCCGCCGAGGGCGGGGTGGGTCTTGGCACCCTGCTGACGAGCATCATCTTCCTCACCGCGATCCTCGCCACCGTGGTGTATCTCTCGGTCAGCAAAGCGGACGTCGTCGAACACGCATCCGGGAAGACGCCGCCGGCAGCGCCGCCCGCCCGGCAGCGGACGGCTCTGGGTATCCTCGCCGCAGTCGCGGCCGCCACCATCGCGCTCCTCGCTTACACCAGCAGCCTCCCGCACACGAGCGCTCTCGCCGAAAAAGCCAGCGCACCCAGCTGTGGTCCCGGCTCCGCTGCGCTGACCCCATCCGAGGCCCAACGGGCGGCGCAAACACACTTCCCGTCCTCGAACATCACCGAGTTCCGAACCATCACTTCCGACACCCTCGCCCTCGTCCAAAAGGGTGACCAAGCCGCCGCTGCCGCGCGTGCCACCGACCTCGAGACAGCCTGGGACAAGAACCAATCTGCGCTCAACGCCGCCGACTGCGGGGCATGGACTTACATCGATAAGCAGATCGATCCCGTCCTCTCCGCCGTACGGTCACGCACCCCCAACCAGGAGACAGAACAAAAAGTCCTTACTTCCCTCCTCACCACGCTCGGAGGCGCCTGATCCTGCCAGCGAAGGCCGATTCCCAGCTGGCTTCACTCGATACAGATCTCCCCGGCTCCAAGGAGGGATTGCAGGGGCTGTCGCGGACTACATATTCTGCGGCGTGCCGAAAAGGGTTTCTGCAAGCAGATAACGACGACAGGAACGGGAGCAATTGATGAGCACGGGAATGAACGAACCCGAAGAGGCAGCGAACGACGACAGCCACCCGGAGGCAGCACCGGCCCCCGGGAACACCGCAACGGCTGCGGCGTTCCAGAACAATGGAACAGACCGCGTGGGCGGCCAGCCTGCCGCGAACTTCGATCCGGAGGAGCGGCA
>NZ_JBFBKY010000027.1:0-11646 GCF_040702335.1 Pseudarthrobacter sp. NPDC080039
ATCATGAAACGACTGGGGGCAGAAACCATGCCGGGACCGACCGGCCAACACACCCTCATCCTGCAACAGGAACGGGCTACGAAAAAGGTAACGGGAGCAAGTCATTCCGTGGTTTCACTTTGGCGAAGGGTCGGATTTTTGATGAAGTCAGCAATGAAGCGCGGGGTTGCCGCAGCGGCGGTCCTCGGCGCGGTCACGATAGCCGGCGCTGCAGTAGGACCGGCCCGGGCCGATGGCGGCCAGCACGGCAACGACGGGCAGGACGGCAGGGGGGAGACGTCCAAGCACGTCCTGCTGCTCTCGGTGGACGGCCTGCATCAGAAGGACCTGGACTGGTACGTCGCGGCACATCCACAGTCGGCGCTGGCCGCTTTGGTGGACCACGGCACAAGCTACACCCACGCCCAGACTCCCGTCCCTTCCGATTCCTTCCCGGGCATGGTCGGGCAACTCACCGGCGGCAACCCCGGAACGACAGGGATTTACTACGACGACACGTTCAACCGGGCTCTGCTGCCCGCCGGGACCACCGACTGCAAGGACGCCGTCCCCGGGACCGAGGTGGCACTGACTGAGGCCGCGGATAAGAACCCGGATGCGCTCGACGCCGGGCAGGGCCTGGGCGGCCTGCCCGCCAGCATCATGAACATGACCGGCCAGCCTGGATCACTCCTCAATCCGGCAGCCCTGCCCGTGGACCCCGGCACGTGCCAACCCGTGTACCCACACCAGTACCTGAAGGTCAACACCGTCTTTGAAGTCGCCAAAAGCGCTGGCCTGACCACCGCCTGGTCCGATAAACACCCGGCCTATGAAATCCTGAACGGACCCTCCGGCAAGGGCGTCCACGATCTCTTCGCCCCCGAGATCAACAGCAAGGCCCCCGCCCCGTTCACCGGCGACTGGACGCAGGACAACGCCGCCACCCAGCAGTACGACGGCTACAAGGTCCAGGCAGTCCTGAACGAAATCGGCGGTAAAGACCACTCCGGAACAAAAACCGCGTCCGTACCGGCGATCTTCGGCATGAACTTCCAGTCCGTCTCCACCGCGCAGAAGCTCCCGACGTCGGACGGCCTCAGCGGCGGCTACCTCCCGGGCGGCACCACGCCGGGCCCCCTGCTGAGCAAAGCCCTCGACTACGTAGACACCGCCGTCGGGAAGATGGAGTCTGCCCTGTCAGGCTCCGGTCAGGCCAAGGACACGACCATCATCCTTTCGGCGAAACACGGACAGGCACCCACTGACCCGAACCAGCTCACCAGGGTCCCGGACGGCACCATCGTCGACGGACTCAACGCCGCCTGGAAGGCCGCCCACCCGGGGACCCCTGACCTGGTCGCTTTCTCCACCGATGACGACATCATGCAGCTCTGGCTCTCCGACCACTCCCAGGCGGCCGCGCAGTTCGCCAAGGACTACCTGACATCCCACCCTGCCACCGGCAACGACATCAACGGTGCCACCAAGACCGTGCCGGCCTCGGGACTGGGCACCGTCTACGCAGGCAGCGACGTCGCCAACTACTTCGGCACGAAAACCAGCGACGCACGCTACCCCGACATCCTCGGCATCGCACAAACCGGCGTGGTGTACACCGGTGGTACATCGAAAATCGCAGAACACGGCGGCGCGTCCGCCGAAGACCGGGACGTGCCCCTCGTCATCTCCGGACGCGCCGCCGACGAGAAGGCCCGCACCGTGACCAGCACCGTGGAAACCACCCAGATCGCCCCGACAATCCTTAAGACCCTCGGCCTGGACCCGAACAAACTCCAGGCAGTGCGGATCGAGGGAACCAAGACTTTGCCCCAGTACTGACACCCACCGGGCCTGACACCGGAGGGCCTTCCGTGGCAACCCCCCGCGGAAAGCCCTCCGCCGTCATCAGCAGCCACCACCGCCAGCGTGCTCCGGAGTTCACCTGATGTGAGGTCCCCTCGGCAGCTGAAGGCGTCGGCGAAGACACCGGTACCTCCAAGCGATCGGCCGGTTTCCGGGATACGCGCACAACCCTGCGTCAACTGCCACCGCTTCCGCGGCGTTGATGGCTGCCCGGACGGGGCTGCCCTCAACGCCGCTGGTGTTCCCATACCCACTGCGTCAGCCAGACTCACGGTCAGCGAGCCTCCTGTTTCGAGCCAGGCGTCCAAGTCATCACCGGCCCCCGTGGATCCCCCCCCAACAGCACGGAATTCAGGGTGAATTCCCAGACGCCATCCGGCCGGCTGCCCGGATCGCTGTGCGACAGTACCGGGATCGGCAAGTCCTGTACCCCAGCCATCAGGGAGCGCCACATGGACACGACACCACTGTCGCGGGCACCACGGAGACCGATGAGTCTGCCGCGGTGGCAGCCGCCGGGAGTGTTCCTGGTGCTGGCCCTGCTGGCGGCCGTCGCTGCCGGGTGCGCGCCCTCCCATGCCGTCATTCCGGCGGCACGGGCCGGTACGCCAGGACACGTCTTCGTCATCAACCTGGAAAACAAAGGCTATGACGAGGTGTGGGGCAACGACACCGCAGCACCGTACCTCTCCAAAACCCTGCGGCAGCAGGGCGTGCTGCTGACCAATTACTACGGGATCGCACACGACTCACTGCCGAACTATCTGGCCCAGATCTCAGGCCAGCCACCCAACAGCAGCACGGAAAAAGACTGCCCGACCTACACCCCGTTCACCCCCTCCGGAACAGACTCCCAAGGCAGGCTACTGGGCACCGGCTGCGTCTACCCCGACAACGTTCCCACCATCGCCGGCCAACTTACCGACGCCGGTAAAACCTGGAAAGCGTACATGGAAGACATGTCCACCCCCTGCCAGCACCCGGCCCTGGACAGCGCGGACGACAACCAGCAAGCCACCCCCGGGGACCAGTACGCGACCCGCCATGACCCGTTCGTCTACTTCGCATCGATCACCTCAACCCCTGCCTGCGAGAACAACGTCGTCAACCTCTCCGCCCTGCAGCAGGACCTCAAGACTGCCGGGACCACCCCCAACCTGTCCTACATCTCCCCCAACCTCTGCCACGACGGACACGACAACCCCTGCGCCGACGGCACCCCGGGCGGCCTGGCGGCAGCAGATGCCTGGCTGCGCGAGAACATCCCGGGAATCCTTGCCTCCCCCGCGTTCGGGCAGGACGGAATGCTCGTGATCACCTTCGACGAAACCGACGGAGGCACCGTCGGCCCCTCAACAGGCGTCACAGGAGGAACAGAAGGAGGCCAGGTCGGCGCGCTGATCATCTCCCCCTTCACCGCCTCCGGCGCCACCTCGGACCACCCCTACAACCACTACAGCCTGCTCGCCAGCATCGAAGACTTCTTCTCACTCCCCCACCTCGCCGGCGCAAACGAGCCCGGACTCACCGCCTTCGGCAAAGACGTCTACCAATCCGCCACCTAGACAAAAAGCCACGCTCGACCACCCGCAAAATTGACGGCACGGTCCCGGAGTTCTCGCCGCCGAGCGGCGGCGGGCCCTGCAACTGCACAAAAAAGCATGCAGCCCAACATGCCCAGAAAGAGTTTTCTCCACCCGACATCGACATTTCGTCAGCGCTAACGGGGTACTTATCCCTCGACGGTGCTGGTCGCCGTGGGAAGATCTTGCCATGAATTCGAATGCCGTTCCGGGAGAAGCAGGCGCCTACAGCTCCCGTTCGCATCATTCCCGCCTCCGGGTGCTGGTCATGTTGGGCATCGGCCTGGTCGTTGCTGTGGTCGTGGGTTCTACGGGACATTGGCCCTACGCGCCGGCCATGGGCTGGGCAGCGGCATCGGCCACCTACCTTATCTGGGTGTGGAGCGTCATACGGCACCTGGGGCCGGAGGCGACAGCTGCCCATGCCCGCAGGGAAGACCCCGGCCGGGTCTTCTCCGACGCCCTGGTCCTGAGCGCAACAGTGGCAAGTTTCGCCGGAGTGGCCCTGATCCTGGTGGATGCATCAAACGCCCAAGGACCGGCTAAAGACGGCATCGTGGCCATGGCGTTCGGCAGCATCGCCCTGTCCTGGTTCCTGATCCACACCCTTTACACCCTTCGGTACGCCGCCATCTACTACCGTGACGGCGCCGGCGTGGACTTTAACGAGGAGACAGCACCCCGGTACGCCGATTTCGCCTACCTGGCCTTCACCTTGGGAATGACCTTCCAGGTCTCCGATACCGATCTGAAAACCGACGCGATCCGCAGCACCGCCCTGCGCCACGCGCTCCTGTCCTACCTCCTTGGCGCCATTGTCCTGGCCACCACCATCAACCTCGTGTCCGGCCTCACCCACTAAGACCCCATCCAGCCGGTGCCATGAGCCCGTTTACCGTCCCCGTCAGCGGTCACACGCCGAAGCGTGTCAGGGGTCCGCCGGTGAGGAGCCGCGCCAGCCTCCGGCGTGGTCCCAAGGTAGGAATCAAAGGCCTGGCGGGAAAACCACCCCTTTGACCCTCCGGGCAGCGGGGAAGGCGTCAGTCCGGATCGCTTTCAGCGGGCGCAGGCATGCCCTGACGGCGGGCTTTGGCGCGTCGGCGCCATGCCTCAATGCCCAGTGGAGTGACAGAAGCCAGGACCAGTACCGTGGCAAGCACATCGATGTTCTTCGCAATGAACTCAACGTGGCCCAGCCACACACCCACCAATGTGAACGAAACAGTCCACAACGAGGCGCCGAGAACGTTCCAGGCCAGGAACCGGCGCCTGCCGTAACGGGCGGCTCCCGCGACAAGTGGGGTGTAAGTCCGGGCGACCGGCACGAACCTGGCCAACGCCAACGCGCGGCCGCCGTAGCGTGCGAAGAACGACTCCGCCGACTCAAGATGTTTCAGCTTAAGAACCCGTGCGTCATGGCGGAACCACCGCCTTCCAGCAACCCTGCCCATCAAATACCCGACCTGGTTCCCCCCTATCGCCGCAAGTGCCGCCACCAAGACCAACACCGGCAGCGGAACGGGAAGGGTCGGTCCCAGAACACCGATCGAGAACAGCAGCGTGTCCCCGGGCAGGAACGGGAACAGAACCCCGGATTCAATAAACATGACCACTGCGACGATAGCGATCAGCCACGGCCCCGATCCAGACAGCAACGACGTTAAATCCGGCAAGCTCGGTCCTCTCAGCTGGCTGTGCGATGCCACCATTCTGCTCCCTGCAGGCAAAAACAGACAGCCGGCAAAGCATCATGGGCCCATTGAAAAAGGGCACCAGGGGACTCGAGTCATCGGCCCACGCCACCATTCGCCTGCCAGCCCTAGACGACGAACCGGCTGACTCACGTCTCATGTCGGGACACTCCTGGCGCTACTTCTTAGCAGCCGAGTGACTGCATTTCCCGGTCCTGGTGCCTGCTCGTACGTGGCGCCAGCGAGCAGGGTAGGTGCTTTCAACGAGCACCGGAGCACACAAACCGCTGCACACCGCAAGGCATCAGGCACCCGGAGGTCATCCAACCGCGGCCACGCGATGCTGGATTGGTCAGCCATTCCTGGCGTCGCGCCCTGGACCGGACAAAGGAGAGCGACAGAGGCCCCCAATATGTTCCTCTGCCGCACAGAACACCCAGTCCAATCGCATGTTCCTGCCGCTCATGCTAACGACCAAAGCTGGAGAGCAGAAGACCCCGAGGCATGGGGGACGCCTCGGAGTCTTCCTGGCTTCTCCGACCGGGGGGTGCGGTAGTTGCCCCGAAAAGGCTACTGTTCGTTACCCCCGTGTACAACTTGCATTTATGCAGGGCAAACCTGCTTTTGTACAGATTTGTACCTGTCAACGAAGGCTCGCCTGCTGGCGCTTACGGCCTGGGTGAGGAAGCGGCACGGTCATGGGGCCCGAACCTCTCCCCCGCGATCAAGGAGCGCGAGCAGGACCCGTTCAACGAATCAAAGAGCTCCATCCTCGATGAAGCCGGCCCCCTGTCCTGGTCCAGCACCCCCACCATGCCCTTCGGGCAGCCCTCCCTGAGTGACCTGGTCGCAGGCGTCCGCTACGCCCAGGACCACGATTACCCGGCCCGCGGCCACGCCTCAGGCGCGCGTCCAGGAGGCGATTGGCAGGCGATTCGATTTCTGGCGGCGCGGACCTGGCACGTAACTGAGCGCTATGCAGTCTTGAGCCAATCTTGTGCTGATCCTGGAGGGCCGTCGGGGGAACAGCTCCTACTGTGGAGATCAAGATCCTGCCGCTGAGGCAGGGCCTTACAAATGGGGAAAGGGGCCGGTGGCCAGGGGATCCCGGAGATCCGGACGCCGCATCGGACAGCCGCCGGCCCACCCCCCCGGGTCCTCGTCCGCCCGTAACGGCCGGATCCTGCCGGAGTGCCGGCCGATGATAATCCCCGCCTGCGGGCGAATACTTCGCCATGGTTGCTGCTTCAGGTCCGTGTGCGCGGATTAGAGTGACAAAGACCTGCTGACTACTATCAAAGGACCTTACGTGCCTAAGCCAACCATCGCTCCTGGTGATCCCTGCTGGGTAGACCTGACCAGCTCCGACATCGAGACGTCGCGCGCGTTCTATTCCAGTCTGTTCGGCTGGGCCTACGAAACTGGTGACGAGGAAACCTACGGCGGATACGTGATGGCCTTTGCCAAGGGCGCCCCGGTGGCAGGGATGATGCAGAATGAGCCCGGCTCCGGCCAGCCCGACGCGTGGACCACGTATCTGCGCGTGGACGATATCCACGCGACCCAGAACGCGGCCGTGGCGGCCGGCGGTCAGATCCTGATGCCCGCTATGGAAGTACCGGAGCAGGGCCACATGGCTCTCTTCGCCGACTCCGGCGGTGCCGTTATCGGTGCCTGGCAGTTCGGCGGACACACCGGGTTCCAACTGGCGGGCGAACACGGCGCCCCGTTCTGGCACGAACTGCACACCCGGGCGTACGAGCCATCCGTGAAGTTCTACCAGGACGCCTTCGGCTGGAATACCTCCGTCATGAGCGACACCGAAGAGTTCCGCTACACCACTCTCGGATCCGGAGTCGAATCCCGGGCCGGCATCATGGACGCGTCCTCCTACCTACCCGAACCGGTGCCTTCAAACTGGCAGATCTACTTCGGGGTGGATGACGCCGACGCCGCGGTCGCCACCGCTGAATCCCTCGGAGGCACCGTCATCCACGCCCCGGAAGACACGCCCTTCGGCCGGATGGCAACCCTGACGGACCCCACCGGCGCTGCCTTCAAAATCGCCCAACGACCCACCCAGCCTTAAACACAACGAGCCCGCCCCGTAGCGTCCCTGCCGGCAGCCTTCCTTGCACCCGACAGGAAGACTGCCGGCCCAGGCCGACCGGATCCCTCCTGCCGAACGGGGTGGTCGAGCGAGATCGCCGCAACTCCGGGGAGACCCTGCCAGCTGCTCCCGCGACAGGCGAAGACAGGGTCCGGCACCTACCGTACGCGGAGAGCGGTGCACTTCCGCATTATCCGGGCCGGGGGACCTCACCCTGTGGGCTTCGTCAGATCAGACCAGTCAGCAGCTTCGTTTCACGCAGGTCCTTAGTCCTGCCCTATGCCCACGGTGCATAGCTTGGCAACGGTCTCCCGCAGTTGGGCGGGAGTGGCGCGTCCCGTCTCCGTGGCATACTCCGGGTCGGCGTGGAGCATGAGGGCGGCGAAGGCCAGGCTCACCGCGAGGCGGGACCGCTCCGGCGTCGTGCGCCGCTCCACGAGGCTGATGACCACTTTACGGGCACCGGAGGACCATTGGTGCAGGGCCGCCAGCAGGTCCGGTTCGAAGCCCATGAGCCGTTTAACTCGCGGAATGTCGGCCTCGGGTCCGCCCGCGAGCCCGGCGACGAGCTCGCACACGTCATTCATGAGCGGCCCGGTCCCCTCGAGGAACCGCCGTTCCTGCGCTTCGGACAGCGGCGCCTCGGGAAGCCCGAGGACCGCCGCCACTTTCGAGGGGAAGTAGTTGAAGAAGGTCCGTTCGGAGATGCCCGCGCCCGCGCAGATGTCGGCGACCGTCATCTGGGCGAAGCCGCGGTCGAGCGCGAGGGCCATGGCGGCGTCGTGAATTGCGCGCCGCGTCAGCTCCTTCTTCCGCTCCCGCAGGGGGCGGACCTCGTCGAGCTCTTCGATCTGGTTCACCGGTGCGTCTTGATCCGGCCGGTGTCCGGGCCGGTCATGGCCCCGGATTCGGCCGCGGCCAGCGCCGCGTCGGAGCCGAGGTCGTCCGCCGTTCCTTGGGCATCGGCCTGCTCCTGCAGGGCAGAGCGCTGGCGCAGCGGCGGGACCTTGAAGAACCAGGAGAGGATGAACGCGAGGACGATCACGCCGAAGCCGACCCAGTAGATGCTCACGGCCGAGTTGTTGAAGCCGGTCATGAAAGGCCGTGTGAGCCGCGCGTCCGCGCCCTTGAGGAAGGACGTGTCCGAGGTCGTCGAGGACGAGGAGCCCTGGGAGGTGCTGTTTTCCTTGAGCTTGTCGATCAGGGCCGGCGCGACCTTGTCCACGATCGCGCTGCGCTGGTGCTGGTCGGAGTAGTCGACCGCGAGTTTGCCGTTGACCAGGGAGGCGCCGGCCTTCTGGGCGACTGTCTGGAGGGCGGCCTGCTCCGCGGCGGGCTTCGCCGCGGCGGCCTGGCTGTCGATGATCCCCTGCGCGGCCGACGCCGGGATCGCACCGGCCGCGACCTGCTTCTGGACGGCGGCTGTCACCTGGGCAGTCACGGCCTGGTCTGCGGCCTGGGTTGCGGCGGCCGCGCCCTGGTCGCGCCCGGACTGCACCTGGGCCTGCACCGGGGTGACGATCGGGGACCAGATCTGGCCCATGACGCCCTTGTTCGCCGGCTCCGCTGCGACCGACGGGGTGAGGGCTGCGTCGAGGGCGCTCGTGAGGTCGCCCTTGTTCTGCATGGCCGTGGCGATGTTGGCCGGCATCAGGGCGAAGAGGATGGAGAGCAGCACGGCGGTGCCCATCGTTCCGCCGATCTGGCGGAAGAACGTGGACGAGCTCGTGGCCACGCCCATGTCCCGCGGCGCCACGGAGTTCTGCGAGGCGAGGACGAGGGACTGCATGAGCTGGCCGAGGCCGAGACCGATCAGGAACATGGCGCCCATGAGGTACCAGAGCGGCTTGTCGATCGTCATTGCGGTCAGGACGAGGTAGCCCACGGCCACGAGGAACGTGCCCGTGACCGGGAAGATGCGGTACTTGCCGGTGCGGGAGACGATCTGGCCGGAGGCGATCGAGGCGATCATGAGACCACCGATCATGGGCAGTGTCGCGAAGCCTGACTCGGTCGGCGTCAGGCCCGTGACGAGCTGGAGGTAGAGCGGGAGGGTCAGCATGGCGCCGAACATGGCGAAGCCCACGAGGAAGCCGAGGACGGTGGCCATCGAGAACGTGCGGGAGTGGAAGAGGCGCAGCGGGATGATCGCGTCCGCCCCCATGGCCCGCTCGATGAGGATGAAGGCGACGAGCCCCACGCTGCCGACCACGAAGCACGTGATGGACGCGGCGGAGCCCCAGCCCCATTCGCGCCCCTGCTCGGCGACGAGAAGGAGGGGGACGAGGGTGACGATGACGGCGGTCGCGCCCCACCAGTCGATGCGCGGCGCGGCGTGCTTGTGGAACTTGGGCAGGTGCAGGAACGCGAGCACCATGAGCAGGGCGACGATGCCGATCGGGACGTTGATGAGGAACACCCAGCGCCAGCCGGTGATCCAGGCGATCTGGCTGGCGTCGGCGAAGACGCCGCCGATCAGCGGCCCCACCACCGAGGAGACGCCGAAGACGGCGAGGAAGAAGCCCTGGTACTTGGCACGCTCGCGCGGGGCGAGGATGTCGCCCATGATGGCCAGCGGCAGCGACATGAGCGCACCGGCGCCGATGCCCTGGAAGGCCCGGAACGCGGCCAGCATGATCATCGACGTGGAAAAAGAGGACAGGAATGAGCCCAGGATGAACACCACGAGGCCGAAGATGTACAGGGGGCGCCGGCCGAAGATGTCCGAGAGCTTGCCATAGATCGGCGTGGCGATCGTCGACGTGATCAGGTAGGCGGTGGTGACCCAGGCCTGCTGGTCGAGGCCGTGGAGGTCATCGCCGATCGTGCGGATCGCGGTGCCCACCACCGTCTGATCAAGCGAGGAAAGAAACATGCCGGCCATGAGGGCGTAGATGACCAGCATGATCTGCCGGGGAGTCATCACTGCGTCCGACGGTGCGGCCGTATCGCGGGCGGATAGGCCCGACGCTGCTTGGGACATGGAAAGGTCCGAATCTCTCAAAGGGTTGTTCAGGGAATGTGCAAATAGTTCGCACAGGCAACTTTGCAGACACTGCAAGTTTACACACTCTGCAACATTCGACCAACGGCTGGCCTTGTGACCTCCGCTACTGCCAAGCCGGGAAGGGCCTACTCCCGGCGTTGGCCGCGACCAACAAGAAATCCAACGGCTGGTACTTCGGCAAATACACGAGCCGACGTCTTCGAAGGAGGTCTCTATCGGCGCGTTTTGAATATGGTCGCCACCCCGGACCAATTTCGTCTTGAGCTGGACCCCGACCTGAGAACACCGCAGTCAGTGTGTTGACTTGTTTGTAGCAAACGCCTAGCTGAAGCTCACAGGCACTCGGGTTGGAGGTTACCGTGGACGGACAGCGGATCGGGCACGGACGGGTAAGCACGCTGGAGCAGAACGAGAAGCGCCAGCTCGACGGCCAGGTTCTTGAGCGCCCTTTATGGACTCCGGCAGGAACACCTCCAGACCCCAGCTGGCCGAGCTGCTGCGTTTTGCGCGGGACAGGGACGCCGTGGAGGTGCACAGCATGGACCGGCTGGCCCGAAACCTCGATGACCTGCGTGCTCCAGTCCAAGGCCTCCCACGCAAAGAGGCACGTGTCAAGTTTGTCAAGGACAGCCTGGTCTTCACCGGCGAGGGTGCCTTCGCAGAGTTGGAACCCTCCCTGATCAGGGAAAGCGGCGGGAAGGAATCGCCCTGGCGGAGCAGCGCGGAGACTTCAAGGGACGGGAGAAGGCCGTGACCCTCGAACGGGGCGCCGAACTCGTGCATCGTGCTGAAAACGGCGTTCTGAAAGTCCTTCCTCGCCCACGACTACGGCATCAGCGGCGAAACGGTCTACCAGTACCTTCGTCAGGCCAGCCATCTAGAACTACTGACAGACAAGCCCATGCGCTTTTATGCCTTCGCCAAGACTGCCAATTCCCGGACCACCAGGCTGACAGACCACAGTTATCGGCTCTTCAAAGAAAAAGCGGTCAATATCCAAAGAGCGTCGGAGGACGGATTGGGCCGGGGCCAACCCGGGTGAAGCATAGTGAAGCGGATGCTTCACGCGCCTTCTCAAAGCCACTTCAACCGAACCGTTTTGCTTGGCAGTTGCTCACCGGCGCTCTCTGGGGCCATCTGGACCAGATCGTTGTTCTCAGCTTGGACGTTTACGAGTGTGTGATGGTAATCGTTCCGTTGATGTCAGTAATCTGGCCGCCTTGAAAGGTTTGGGCCGTTCCGTTGGGAACGGGGTATACCTCGCTAGTCGGGTAGCCCAGGGTGCCCTGTTCGAAACCACTGGAGGCCCACGCTGCGCGGATCGGGCCGTACGACTCGTGGGTGCCTGCTGCCGGGGAGGACACGATGGCCCCGCTCTGGTAGTTCTGATAAGAGCCGCCGTTCACCAGG
>NZ_JBFBKY010000027.1:11744-42057 GCF_040702335.1 Pseudarthrobacter sp. NPDC080039
GGCCCGTGACCACCTCTGTGGTCGGGTACCCCAGGATGCCGCCCTCGAAGCCGAGCTGGGCCCATTCTGAACGGATGACCCCTACCGACTCGTGGGTGCCTGCTGCCGGGGAGGACACGATGGCCCCGCTCTGGTAGTTCTGATAAGAGCCGCCGTTCACCAGGCCCGTGACCACCTCTGTGGTCGGGTACCCCAGGATGCCGCCCTCGAAGCCGAGCTGGGCCCATTCTGAACGGATGACCCCTACCGACTCGTGGGCCCCCGTGGCGTAATTCCAAATGATGGCGCCGCCCTCGTAGTTCTGGTAGACGCCGCCGTTCACGAGGCCGCCGACCTCGTCAGTGGTGGGGTAACCCATCAGGCCGTTCTCGAAAGCCAGCGCGGCCCACTCATTGCGGATGGCGCCGTGGGAGACGAACAGGCTTTGCCAGGGCGTGGAGATGATGGCGCCGTACTGGTAATTGCGGTAGTACCCTCCGTTGCGGATGGCCGTAACGTTGCTGGTAGCAGCACCGAGGTTCCATTGTGCGGCTTTGGCGTCCATCGCCTGTGCGAGCGTCGAGGCGGTGATGGTCTCGTTGGCGGAGCTCGTGCCCCCGCCGCTGTAGGCGGTGGTCAGAGTGGCGGTATAAGTCCCTGCTGCGGAGTAAACGTGCGTCGGATTTTGCAGCGTGGAGGTGGCGCCGTCCCCGAAGTTCCAGGACCAGGAGCTTGGTGTTCCGGTAGAAGTGTCCTGGAATGCCACGGACAGAGGCAACGTACCCGACGTCGGCGTGGCGGTGAAGGAGGCCGCCGGTGCGTTGACCGTGATCGTTGTGCTGGTGGAGCTGGAACCGGTGCTGTTCGTTGCGGTGAGCGTAGCCGTGTAGGTCCCGGCGGTGGTGTAGCTGTGGGTTGGGCTCTGGATGGTGGATGTGGCGCCGTCGCCGAAGGTCCAGGCCCAGGAGGTGGGTGAGCCGGTGGAGGTGTCAGCGAAGGTCACGGGCAGGGGTGCTGTTCCGGTTTTTGGAGTTGCAGTAAAAGACGCCACAGGCGACGTTGTCGTTGGAACGATGCTCTCGTCAGCGAACCAGTAGTTTTTTGCGACGTCGTCGCTGGCCATGACCACAAGGCCCGTGGTGGTGTTCACACCTTGCTTTGTGGTCGTCACATTGTTCATGTTCGATGATGACGCGCTCTGGATTACCGGCGTGCCACGGCCGGAGGCGAAGACCGGGTTGTCCATGGACGCGGTCTTCTCATAAATACTGCCAGCCCCTCCGGAGTATGCGCAGCCAGTAACGGAGGTCGGTGGTGCCGTCTGGAAAGCGTGCACCAGGTTGTTCTGGGTGTCGAGCAGAATTTGCGGGCGGGTAACGCAGTCGCCAGTGGTGGAAATCGTCGACTGAGTAAAGGCCCCGGTTCCTGGCTTGAAGACGAGCAGCAGCAGCTGCGGCAGCGTCGGATCGGAAGAAATGGTGTCCAGGCTGGTCTTGACGGCGGCGAAGACCCGGCCGCTGGGATCCGATTGCAGGGATTTGAGGTTCAGGTGGTCATCTGCCTGGCCATTCCCTTGGATCGCTGGCTGTACATTCCAGGAGGACGTCGATGTCGGGGCCGTTCCGTCTGTACGCGTAGCCCACCAAACGGACCCGGTGAGCTGGTCGGTCCACATCACGCCGATCTTCTTGTTGCCATATGCCACGACCGAAGAAATATCATCCGGTTCAGGATGGGGATTGGAAACAGGAAGCACGAAGGCGCTCGCCCAACTGCTGCCCCCCGGTGCTGAATCATTAACGTAGACGGTGTTGGTGTATCCGCTGGTGCTGTCCCCTGCCACCTGCGTCCACGTCGCCCAGATGGCCCCGGTCGTGTCTTCATCGATGGTCATTGACTCACTGCTGTTGTTCGTAATAACAGAGGGAAACCCACTGTCCAGCGTGTATTTTCCGCTCGAATAGCTGTACCTGTAGAGGTAGGCGGGCTGACCAGAGATTGAGGGCTGCGATGTTGTGTCAGTGGACACCGTGACGACGTGGGAGGCGATATAGAGGTGGGTGCCATCCCACAGCGTATCCGCGAGGGTGTTGCCCCTGTTGTCATTCAGCACTCCACTGTCCACCCACGTGTGCGTGGCACGGTCCAGCCTGTAGATATGCCATCCGCTGCCGGTGGTCCACATATCAGCCCACCACGAGCCGTCATTCCACCACAGCTTGCTCTGGGGCTTGTCGGACGTCGGTGGATTCGCTACACCTGAATAGGAAATGCTCTGCGTGCCATAGACCGGGTCGGCCGAAGCGGCCGGCGACCAGGTCAGAAGTGACCCCGCAACCATAAGGGCCACGGCCGTGGCTACGCCCACCAATCCGATAGAACGCTTCATCTTCAACACTCTCCAGAAACCAGCAGACTATTCTAAAGAACCCGCGCTGACCTCAGGAAATCCGGCCTGCAGCGCGCGATACCCCTATCCCCCAGCGGACCCGTTGAGCATACTGACGGCAATTTAGAACCGTCACGAGTAGCGGGTACTCGAAGCCGACCAACCGAAACTCGTGCCTGGCCGCTGGGGTACTCCCGCCTGACTGAGGATGGACTTTAGCCGCCTGGGAGTTTCCGCGCCTGGACAGCATCACTGGCATGGTCATCAGGTGGCGCAAACCCGGCAGCCCACCACATGCGGTGCAGCTCGCAACCGACAAGCCAAGCTGTTCGAGTACGCAGAGGCCGACGACAGCGCCGTCGTATGGCCGGATCAACCGGCGCGGCCGCTCCCTCTCCCTGATCGAAGTCCTGCACACCGTCAACCTGCTGCGTGAAGGCGGCGTGCACCTCCGATCCATCTCGGACGAAATCGACCCCGCAACCCTGACCGGGCGGACGATGCTGAACATGCTCGCCGCCTTGGCCAATACGAGCGGGAACTGAGGTCGGAGACGAACCATCTGGCACGTCATCCTGTCCATGGCTCCGCCGAGCTGAAGGGTGGCCAGGGAGACGAACTTGACGAACTTCCCGATGATCCCGGTACACGTGCCGGTGCATTTGATTGTTCCGGTGCTGTTCCAGGACTGGGATGGGAAGCTGTCCCCGAGGATCTGGAACGCCGCGAAGCCTTTGATGTGGAAATCTCCGGCAGCAGTGACGGTGTCGAACACGGGCAGAAAGACCGTCTGCCCCTGGAGGCTGGTGAACGCCCGCTTGCACACAGTCCCATTGGGCATGCTGTCACCGTTCTTGGAGGACACCGCGGGGCTGGCGATCGTGACCGTCGATCCACAGACGCTGCTGTTGTCCGGGGTAAGCCATCCGAAACCGCCGGGAATGACTGCCCGGACGGGCTGCCGCTCACGCAGGTGGTGCTTCCGTGCAGAATCAGCAACTGGGTGGTTCCGCTGAGGTCGAACTGGCATTCAGAGAACGCCACGGGCAGTGCTGTGGTCAGTCCCGAGGGGCCGCCCCACACGGCTTTGGAGGTTGCACCGACGTCAGCACGGGAGATTCCGAAAATGTTCGCCAGCCACAGCGTCACACCAGGGCCGTTGGCGTCCCTCGCCGAAGCGGTCACCACGACGGTGCCCGCGGCTGGGAAGCTCGGGGCGGCAGCATCGGCCAGATTGCTGTTTACTGTTCAGCTCCGCGTACTGCACTGCCGTGGCGGCGGCGGACTTGCACAGTGTAGTCCCGCGCTTGCGCAGTCCTGGGCGATGGCCAAGGCAGCCGCGTCCGCACGCTCTCCAGCTGGGCCTTCTGGGCGTACAGCATTCCGACGTCCACGGCCAGGGCCCCAAAGCCAATCAGGACGACCATCATCAGCCCCACGATGACAGCGACGGCACCGCGTTCGGATTCTTTCTCCACCACTCCCCCAATACGTGCCCCGTCGGAAAACAATGGAGCCGGAGCTCATTCTTCACCAGCGGCACCACCTCGAAAGGTGTTTTCGTACGTTGATGGGGGAATTCTTGGCAATTCCAGCGGAACCGTCCGAGCAGGGAGAGATCCTGGAGCGACCGCATACATAGCCGGGCTCGGGGCCCTGCCCGTCGGGGGTAATTACGGACCAGGACATCCACGGCGGCTAAGGAGGCGTCTGCAAGATCGCGCTCGTCAGCATTCTCGTAACCCCAACACCAGCAGCACGAGGGTGACATTGGCCCAAATGGGTGCTTGCCACCAACGCATTCGTGGAACAGCACAGGACTTCCAAGGCGGCCGCGTAAAACAACCTCCTCGGAACTACGACCATCGCGTATTCGACGGGATCAAGCACCCCTACCAGCCTGATAAGGCACTACTCCCCTACGTCCTGGCGCAACCCCTGGGCAGCTCCCGTCGGACCGGAAATGCAGGTACCCAATACTCGTGCTCCGCGGGAGCCGCTGGACCTAGCATGTCGGGAAGCGTGCCGAGGATTCTCTTTCTGATGGTGTCAGGGGGCAATTTGTGGGTATCGAACGAGGCGGACGCAACCGGGCTTCGGCTCGTGACCCGGACATCGGCGGTGAGGTCCGGTTGCACATCCCGCCTCCGGCCCGGGCTGTAAGGCAGGCTTCCAGCACGCCCGCGGCTACCGGTGCATATAAGGGGCAGACGCATGCGGAAGTCCTGCTGAGTCTTCGGACAGGGAACAGGAAAGGATCCCTTGACATGCTCCTGCCAGCCACGGTCCTGCCGGACCGGGTCGGTTGCGTTCTGGTGTGCGTCGCTTGCCTCCCCAGCGAGGGACTGGCGCCGCTGCCGGTGGGAATGAGCAGCAGCGCTACGGCGCTGGTGCGGGCAGATCAGAACGGCGACGACGGCCCTGTATCCCAAGCCCTGACTGGACACCCCGCACTGACCGCCGACCACTACACCTCCGGGTCGCCCTGGCGCACCCATTGGCGCTCCTTCGGGGAAGCCGGTTGCCGTTCCCTCCCGTCCGTTCCGGTTACGCTGGAGCCTGCACGCTTCGCCGCGCTGACCTTCCTCGCAGGCAAAGACAACGTCAACGTCTTTACCCGTCAGCACAGGAGCATCAACAAGCCGGTCCTGCCGGAAGCATCCTCTGGAACGCGCAGGGCGGGTCCGCGATGACGACCCCTGCTCGGTCCGGCACCGGGGAAGAGAACAAAGATCACAATCTTCCCCTGCTTGACCCTTCGGTGCTGGAGAGACTCCGAGACGAGCTGGATGGTGATGAAGGCATCTGGATGATCTTCATCCGGAACTTCATAGCCCAGTTGCCAGGCAGGACCGAAAGATTGCGCCACACCTTGACGACCGGTGACGCTAAAGGTGCGATGGATGCAGTGCTAAGCCTTCGCACTTCCAGCCAGATGGTCGGTGCTGAACGGCTGGCAAACCTTGCCCTCCAGGTCGAACAGGCCCTGCGCAGCCGTCCCCCCGATGCAGCCCCGGCAACAGTCCTCCCCGGAATCGCCGTGGTCTACCACGCAGATATCAGGCGATCCGCGGAACGGACCATTGACATTCTGGAAGCACAGCTGGATTGATGGTCCGGACAACTGGTTCGACGCGGGATGTCATGACGTGCAGTCCGCAACAGAGACCGATTTGGATGGGCAGCACCAGCTGGACCGGCTGGGTGGCCACAGGTTCGCAGGTTCGTTGAGCAGTTCGTTGATCGACGTCTGCCCTCCAGCTGCTCCCTGCTTTCCACGGCACCAAACCTGGACGGGATCCTCCCGTCGGGGACGGTGACACGCAGGAGCCCGCACCGGTGAATGGCAGAGGTAGGTCAGCGTGCGTCTCCGGGCAGGACGTCATGTCGGCCACTAGAAGTCGATGGTTCCGATTAGGCCCCCCGGAATCCGGGCTTCCATCCACTGGTTACCGGGGCTGCCGGCGTCGCGGCTAGTGGATAAGGCCAGATACAAGGTTGATGGTGGTGGCCAGCACGATGGCGCCCAGGAGGTATGAGAGGAGGGCGTGGCGCAGCACGGTGCCGCGGATCGCGTCGGTCTTCAGGTCGGTGTCGGAGACCTGGAAGGTCATCCCGACGGTGATGGACAGGTATGCGAAGTCCAGGTACCGCGGAGGCGTGGATTCGTTGAAGTCCACGCCGGCTTTGTCCCTGTAGTAGATGGAGGCGTAGCGGAGCGTGAAGAGGGTGTGCACCAGGAACCAGGACAGGGCTACGCTTCCCAGTGCCATCGCCACGATGGCTGCCTTTGTCGCTCCCTGTGCGTTGGAGGCGTCGAGCAGGATCAAGCCCACGCCGGCGAAGCTTGCGATTGTTGCCGCCAGCACCAGCGTGTCAGAGGTTCCTCGGCCGGGGTCCTCCCTGCGGGCATGCGCGGCGGTCGCCGCGGCGTTCAGCCGCCCGATGATGGCCCATACCCAGATCAGATATGTAGCTGACGCGGCGGCCCACCCGATCGCGGGTGCGTACGCCCAGTTTTTCAGCGTACCGACCAGCACCGCGGTGAGCAGCCCGACGCCGAGCATTACGGCCAGCCTCAGGCGGGAATGATGCGACGTTGAGTCGAAGTCGTGGCTGTTGTCCCGGGAAGTGGCAACTGCTTTCATAGCAGCCATCATGACAGGGCGCCAGCATGGCCGCGTAGATCGACGCCGGGAAACTGCAGCGGGGTGCGGGGCATTCTTGGTTGCCGTGGGACGACCTCAGGCCGGGACCCCGGGGTTCTTAGGTCGCTTCAGAATCAAAAGGAGGTTCCTGGCCAGCGGCCAGTCGTTCCGGCCCGGCATGTGAAACGACAGCGGGAACGGGCTTTTCCGCAGCGACGCCCGGTTCGGGAACGTCAGGGGAGTCTGTGAGTGCGTCACGGATGATCCGGCGCGGGTCGTACTGGCGCGGGTCAAACTTTTTCCAGTCCACGTCCTCGAATTCCGGGCCCAGTTCATCGCGCAACTGCTCCTGGGCCCCGGCGGCCATCCGACGCACTTCCCGGATCAGATTTGCGAGCTTGCGGGCGTACTCCGGCAGTTTATCGGGGCCTATCACCAGGACCCCGATAATGAGGAGGACAAACAGCTTCTCCGCGTCGATACCGAACACCACATCATCGTACGGCCGCGGGGCCTTTCGATGTTCCCGGGTGGCCGAACGCTCAGTAGACGCCACGGCGACAGATGGTGATTGGCGCGGTCTCGAGGACTTGTTGTCACCCCGCGGGCAGTACAGTGTGGGTCGTGGAAGAATCGAAAACGCCCATGAGCGAGGAGCAGGTCCCGGACGAAGCCAGCGACCGGTCCCATGAATTTGCCGGGGCCGTCGTGCAGCGGGTTTTCTATGTCATCAACTCCGGACCGTACGGGTCTTCGCCGGAGTTCAGCACACGTGACCAGGTCGTCGCTTATGCCAGGGAACGCAGTGCCGCCGGTGATTTCGGGTCCATAGTCCCGGAGGATGTCAGAGTTGAGGTCCGTGCTGAATACAGGCTCAAATCAGGTCGGACCACTGAGCAGACAATTGAATCTTTCACGGTTACCGGCTAACCCCCTTGAGGCGCCCAGGACCGTGAAATATGCGACCATCACGGCGCGCAAGCGACGCTGGAGCGCCAGCCCGGAGCAGGAAGAGTGAGACTTTTGAGGCTTGACGAGCTGTCTCCAAAGGGTAGAGCTTTATTCTGACGACATGGATGGTATTCGCGTTGGACCATTGTCTGGTGTGATTCGGCTCGACAGGAGAATGGTCGTGGCTATGAATCGTCGTTCCGGCAGCGGCGCCGGTGCCGCTGTGCATGACCTTTGTGTTGCCGCCAACGAGGGACTTGCCGAAAGGATTCCCTGTGCCAGTTTCCCCACCCCTTGAACGAGTCAGACGGCCCCGTCTACGGGGACCGGTTGGTTGGTTCTTTAGGGTACTGCAGGAAGCTCCGGCAACAGTTGGCTTTATCGTCATTTTCTGGCTTTTGGGCGCCCTGTCGTCTGGTATTTTCCACGGGCTGGGAACTGAGTGGAGGGACGGCGTCGCCGCGACGGCGCACTCCTTCCCGGATCACTGGTGGGCGGTGCTGTCCTGCGGACTTTGGGCCAATGATCTGCCAGGCTACGTCCTGGGAACGGTCTTTGTTCTTTTGGCTGGAATACCATTGGAACGGCAGCTAGGAAGCCTGAAATTCTCCTTCGCGGCCATGTCGGCACAGATCGCCGGCGTTGTGGCGGCCACCGCGGTTTGGGTGGCAACCAACGCCCGGATGGGGTCCTGGGCAGCCGGAATGAACCGGGGCGACTTTCTCGGTCCGAGTGCCTTAATCTGCGGGGCGGCGCTGGCTGGCACCGCTTCCATGGGCGCTTTGTGGAGACGCCGGATCCGTGTTGGCCTTTTCGGGCTGTTGATATTGTTGGCGCTCTATAGTGGCGGCTTCCCGGACCTTGTCCGGCTTGGAGCCGGGGGTGCCGGTGCGCTGTTGGGCCCAGCGCTCCTGCGACGCCGGCCCCTGCTGGTTCGGCCGGTGAGCAGTCGGCACGAAGGGCGCGTCCTGATAGCGCTGTTGGTGGCCATTTCGGCGGTGGGGCCTGTGGTTTCCGGTCTGGTCCCGCACGCTGCCGGGCCGCTTTCCGTGCTGCGCTTCCTGTTCACTGACATCCAGCCGGTGGATCCCCAGTCACTGCGTGATATTTGCGCCGTCGCGTCCCAGCACAGGGAGTGCGAGGCCGCGCATCTTCAGCTGCGGGCCGGCGCTGGCGGGATATTCATGGCGATCGTGCCGTCGTTTTTGCTGCTGCTGTTCGCTGAGGGCCTTCGCCGTGGGCGGCGCTTCGCATTGGCCGGGGTCCTGCTGGTCCAGGCTGGATTATCGTTGCTGGCGCTCACCACCTTGGCCGGGGTACTGCAGAGCGCTGGTCCGGACACTGTTGCAGGCGAGCTGGTGGACGCGAGCCAAACGCGGCCCGGCACTCATCCGCCGACGCTGGTGGTACCGCTGCTCCTGCCGGTGCTGCTGTTGGGCGTGCTGCTGGCCTTCCGAGCCCTATTTCCGGTTACGGCGCCCAGGGGGACGTACTCCCGGCTCGGGATGCAGGTCCTGGGGCTGGCATGCGTCCTCAGTGTGGTCTACGTGGTGGGCGGGCTCGCCCTCGCTACGGGTTTTGCACCGGTGCCCGGCCCTGCTGCTCTGGTAGCAGATCTTCCGGACCGGTTTCTGCCCCTGGGGTTCACCGTCGACGTACCGCCCGCTTTTTTCCCGCAGAGCGCCCCGGCTGTCCTGCTCTACGAAGGAGTCGGCACCGTGTTTTGGGCGGTGGTGGGCGTGCTGGTCCTTCGAACCTTCCTCCGGCCCGCCCCCGCCCGCCGCGGCGATGACAAAGACCGGGCCGTGACGATCCTCAAAACACATGAAGGCAGCTCCATCTCCTGGATGACGACCTGGTCCGGCAACTCCTACTGGTTCTCCGGCTCAGGGGAGAGTTTCATCGCCTACCGTGTCATCGCGGGAGTTGCCCTTACCTTGGGAGGCCCTGTCGGTCCGGCAGCGCAGACGGAGGCCGTTGTGGAGGAGTTTGCCCTCCACTGCCGGGCCAACGGCTGGACGCCCTGCCTCTACTCCGTCCCTGTGTCGGTACGGGACGCCGCCACCGCCCTGGGCTGGGAATCGGCGCAGGTCGCCCAGGAAACGGTCCTGCCACTTGATTCGCTGTCCTTCAAGGGAAAGAAGTTCCAGGACATCCGCACGGCAATGAACAACGCAGCCAAGACCGGAATCCATGCAGAATGGGTGCGCTACCCCACCGCGCACCGCAACATCCGGGCCCAGATCCTGGCTATTTCTGAAGAATGGGTCGCGGACCGCAAAGTCCCTGAAATGGGCTTCACGCTCGGCGGACTGGATGAACTCAACGACCCCGAAGTGCGCTGCCTCCTTGCGATCGACGGCGGCCGTCAGGTGCACGCGGTCACCTCATGGCTGCCGGTGTACCGCCATGGAAAGATCATCGGCTGGACGCTGGATGTCATGAGGCGCCGTAGCACCGGATTTCGACCCGCCATCGAGTTCCTCATCGCTTCCGCCGCTGTAAGCCTCAAAGCGGAGGGATGCGACTTCATCAGCCTCTCCGGGGCCCCCCTCGCTCGCGTCACACCCGAGGACGATCCCGGCATGACCCGGGCCGCTGCGCCGGCGACACCCGGTCTTGACCGGCTCCTGGACGGCCTCGGATCCGCCCTGGAACCTGTCTACGGGTTCCGGTCCCTGCTGGCCTTCAAAGGCAAGTTCAACCCGAGCTATATCCCGTTTTTTATGGTGTACCCGGACTCGGCGGCACTGCCCGGCGTCGCGAATGCCTTGACCCGGGCCTACCTGCCCGGCATCTCGCTCGGGGATGGCCTCCAGCTGCTGCGCCGACTTCTCAACCGGCGCGTCCGTGCCCCTGGGGGATGACGCTCATCGGAGGCAATAAGCAATTCTGCCTGACACGTGAGCCTGGCCAACGCCGCTCTAAGACCGCCCTCCAGGTACGAGGCTCTCTTCGACCGTCAGATAGGTGATGAGTACCGCCATTAGATGCCCGAGGAAACGGGCAAAGCCGCCACCCGGGCACCCGGGCCACTCCCGGATCGCCGTTTCGTCAATCGTTCCGCGGTCCAGTCGCGAGTGACTGTTTCCGGGACTGGACACACAGTGCCAGCCGACTCAGTTTCGACCATGGCTGACGCCTGGCCGCCCCTTCCGGCTATCAACTGGCCCACCCGGACGGGGCAAATGTCCGGGCGCAACGTTCCAAATCCTTCGATGAAGTTCCAGCTGGGCGGTCACCTCGGGTTGACCTGAAGTGAAACGGTGGTCTTTCAGGTCGACGGGGTTTGCAAGGTGGGGTGGGAGCCCGGAAGCGACGGCATCTTGGTGCGGCCCTTCACCTCCGTCAGCAGGCCTTTTATTTTCTGTTCCAGGAATTCCTGTCCCTGACTGCTCGGGTGTTCACCGTCAGGTCCCAACAGCGGAGAATCCGGCTGAGGTATCCATTGCTCCGCCACAGGATCAACAAAATCTGCGCCTGCCTCGAGGGCAGCTGCCCGCTCCTGATCACGGATCACCTCAATATCCGGTTCAACGGGATCGAAAGCAGTGAGCGGGCCGATCACGATGCGGGACGCATGAGGGGCCAAGGCCTTGCTTGCCTCAAGTGCGTCCGTGACCGCCGCTTTCAGCTCCCCAGGGTCCTGGCCCTCGTCATTGTCCGAGCCAAAGAACACGACGACGTCAGTCGAGGCGTCAACCGCGGCACTAATCTGCGCACCAAAGGTCGCTCCCCCGTCACCGACCGCAATGTAGCCCGCCCCGTTCTGTGCGGCATTACTAACCTCCACGGGCTGCTGATCCGAACGCAGATCCTGCTCCAACAACTGGGGCCACGCTTCCTCCGGTGCCGTCCCGTACCCCGTGCTGAGAGAATCACCGATGATCACAATGCGTTCGGGCACCAGCTGACCGGGAACCTGCGACACCGCCGGGAACGGCGTGTTCTGCTGCTGACTCGCAGGGGCCACGGCGTGCCCGCCGCCATCGGCACAGCCAGTGAGGGCTACAGCGGCGGCCGATGCGCCGAGGGCAGCCGCCGAAATGAAGCGGCGGCCGAACCGGGAAGTCATCGATGTTCCCGAGCTGGGCCGTGACCGCATCGCTGTCCCATGCCGTCCAGAATAGACGGAATCCATTCGAAGCAGCGACCCTCGGACTGCTTGAACCCGGAAGAATGTGAACCGCGACCGCGGCCGCGTCAGGGATTTCCCGTGTCGAAGTGGTATGACTGCCGGTGGGGTTCAGCGGAAAACGGCAGGAAAGAGGATTGGTATGTTTCGGAGCTGGCTGATCGTGGCCGTGCTGCTCGTGTTTTTTGGAGGTGTGGCCGTGCTCGCGTTCGGTTCCGGCTTCCGGGCCAGGGCGTCTACGCGCGGATGGATTCAGTTGCGGCGGTTGCCTCGGCCTTGGTGATGGCCGCGGTAGGCCTGGGCTGGGCTCCGATAGCGGCGGGACAGCTTGAAATGGTGCTCGCACTTGTACTGGTCTGGTTCGTGGCAAGCATAGGCTTCCGCGCCCGCGCCCAGACGGGCAACGGTCGGCTGCCGGCCCTTTACGGCGCCGTGGTGACGGTGTTGGCTGTCTGTGTGCTGTTTTCCGCCGCCCGTGGCGGTGGATCGGCAACGGATCATCCCGTGCACCAGCTGGCCGCGGTTGTGGGTTACGCGATGGGTGGCGTGGTTATGGTCTTCGCCGCGGCCGGTTGGCTGCTGGCCACGTTCGCCCACCCGCCACGCAACAGCACAAGCGTGCTGCCCCGACTGACAGGTATCCGCGAAGCACTGATGGCGGCAGGTCTAGCTGTCGCGTTGTACGCCATTTCCTAAGCCCGAGGCCCACTCACACTCTCCGGTCCCAGGGCAGAAGCCGTCCATTTCATGTTCCCGTTCGTATGGAGGCAGAGTCCGGCGGACGGTGTGCCCGGACTGCGCCGCGGTCCAGCCAACATCTGCCCGGCGGTGGGGGGCAACGGGAGGTCCTGCGGCAACTCCAATGGTTGGGGCCGCGTCAGCGGGTGAGATTTTACCTAGCTTCGATAGGGCACAATGAGGTCGGCCCGGTTGGTTGCGCGGCCCAGGCGTGGCCATATGCCGTGGCTGTTACCCGGACGTGAAACGAGCATTGATGAGAGTAATGGTGAAGTCTGCAGCCCGCGGCCGTAACGTCGAGGCCCTGCTTTTGGTGGTGGCACTGGCTATTGCGCTGGGAGCCAACGCGATAGTGGCCGTGGACAGGCAACAGGCGCTGCCCAAGGACTTTTGGGCGCAAGGGGTGATCCTTGCCGTGCTCGCCGCGGGATTCCACCTGCTGCTGCGTCTGCGCGCGCCGCACGCCGACCAGCTGATCCTTCCTATCGTGATGGCTCTCAACGGCCTCGGAATCGCCGTGATTCAAAGCCTGGATCAGGCCACCGGCGGCGACGCCGGCGCCAACCAGCTGCGATGGACTTCGGTCTCAATGGTGGTCGCGGCCGTTGTCCTATGGTTCCTGCAGGACCATCGAAGACTTGCCAGGTACACCTATACCGCTCTCGGGCTCAGCGCCGTCCTCCTGGTGCTGCCCCTGGTGCCCGGGGTATCAGCAGGTGATATCAACGGCGCGAGTGTGTGGATCCGGGTTGGGCCGCTGACCTTCCAGCCCGGTGAAATCGCGAAGATCACGCTGGCAGTATTTTTCGCCGGTTACCTCTCCATGAACCGGGACCTGATCCTGCTGGCCGGCCGGAAGGTTGGCCCCCTGCAGTTTCCACGCATGAAGGATATGGGACCCTTGCTCACCGCATGGGCCGCTGGCGTGGGGTTGCTGGTCTTTCAGCACGATCTGGGCATGTCCATTCTTTTCTTCGGTCTGTTCATGGTGATGATTTACGTCGCCACCAGCCGGCCGACCTGGCTCCTGTTGGGGCTCGTCCTCATGGCAGCGGGCATGTACGCGGCCGCCAAGATATTCCCGCACGTGGCTTTGCGGATCGATGCGTGGCAAAACGCCTTCAATGGTGATGTTTACGCCCGTTTTCCGGGGGGAAGCGCCCAAATCGTTCAAGGCCTGTTCGGGATGGCCTCTGGCGGCCTTGTCGGAGAAGGCCTCGGCGCCGGACGACCTGACCTGGTGCCGTTTGCCAACAGTGACATGATTATTGCCTCCATCGGTGAGGGTCTGGGACTCATCGGGCTCTTCGCCGTTGTCACTTTGTACCTGATGTTGTTTACCCGCGGTTTCCGTGCAGCGTTGGGCACCAGGGACGCGTTCGGCAAATTGCTGGCCTGTGGTCTGTCCTTTGTCATGGCCTTGCAGTGTTTCATCATCATTGGCGGCGTTACCCGCCTGATTCCCCTGACAGGGCTCACCACCCCCTTTCTGTCCGCTGGCGGGTCCTCTCTGTTGGCGAACTGGATCATCGTCGCTCTGCTCCTGGTCATTAGCCACTCTGCACGCGAACCCTCCCAACCGGTACACCACCCCGGAGAGAAGGAAGCCCAAAAAGCGACCCAGGCCAAACGCTGACCCGTCTTGAACAAAAGCGTTAAGCGTGGGCGGATATCCTTGCCCGACCGCAATCTGCAGAAAGTTTCGTTGTTATGCCAGACAATAACTTCGTCTCCGGTTCGATCCGATGAGCCGTGAAAATAACCGTTATCCGGGCCAGGGCACTCTTGTCTCTGCCAGTGCCCGGAACCGGCCGGGCTTCCGCCGTGCCCCGCGCTGGGTCAAGGTCATCACCGCGGTGGTGTCCGTGCTGCTCCTGGGCGTGCTGGCGTTCGGTGGCTACTGGGTCTGGCGGCTGCAGTCCAACATCAGCACCTCGGACCTCTCCGCCGGTGGGCAACGCACCGAAGGCCCTGTCAACGACACTTCTGACCGTGTGCAGATCCTGGTCCTGGGTTCGGACACCCGCAGCGGCAACAACAGCCAGTACGGTTCGCCCGATGACTCCTCCGGGTACGGACAGTCCGACGTGATGATGCTGCTGGACATCTCAGCCGACAACAAACACGTCAACGTCATCAGCATCCCCCGGGACCTGCTGGTGGACATCCCGCCATGCACAGACAAAAAGACGAACCAAACATACCCTGAGCAACGGGACGCGATGATCAACAGCGCCCTGGCTGAGGCCGGAACCGGCTGCGCCGTGGACACCGTTAACAAGCTCACCGGGCTGGAAGTGGACCACTTCATGATGGCGGACTTCAACGCCGTCAAGGAGCTGTCCAACGCCGTGGGAGGCGTGGACGTGTGCGTCAGCTCCGCGGTGGACGATCCCGATTCCGGGCTGCACCTGCCCGCCGGCACCTCGCAGGTGCAGGGGGAACAGGCCCTGGCCTTCCTGCGCACCCGGCACGGCTTCGCTAACGGCGGGGACCTGGGCCGGATCAAGGCCCAGCAGGGCTTCCTCGCCTCACTCACCCGCAAACTGAAGTCCGAGGGCACGCTGGGCAACCCGGAGAAGGTCCTGACCATCGCCGATGTTGTCACCAAGAACCTGACGGTGGATCCGGGACTGTCCTCGGTTCCCTCGCTGCTGACCATCTCCAACCGGCTGAAGAACATCGATCCCGCCAGCGTCAACTTCATCACCGTACCCACGGTGCCGGCACCGCAGGACCCCAACCGGCTTGCCTTGGATGAACCGGCGGCATCCAACTTCTTCAAGGCGCTGCGCAACAGCCCGGACCTGAGCCAGCCCGCCCCGGAGGCCCCCGCCAGCACGCCCGCAACACCCGCGGCGCCTGCCTATGACAAGGCCCTGCAGCCAGTTTCCATTGCCAACGGCACAGGCATATCGGGCCGCAGCAACGCGATCGCCGGGATGCTCTCCGACGCTGGATTCACCAAGCTGACCAAGCTGCCCGCCCAGACGCAGGGCCAGACCATGGTCTACTACTCCGCCGGGTTCGAAGATGTCGCCGCGGACGTGGCCTCGCTGTTCGGCCTGCCGCCCAGCAGCGTCCAGAAGGTGGCGAACATCCAGGGCGTGCAACTGTACGCCGGCACGGACTTCGCCACGGGCACCAAACCCGCCGCACCGCCCTCGCCCGCCGACTCCGCCGGCGGCGTGGTGGCGCAGACCGGCAACGACGTGACCTGCCAGGCGGCGAACACCAACGGCTAATAGGACCCAGGGAGGTGCTGGACCCAGAGCCGGTCTGAGCATGGACAGGAAAACCCGAACATGGCCCGGCAGGATCAGAGTACGGGTCCCGGACCCTTCGGCCGTCACGAATACCCTAAGAACGGGCACATGCAGACCCGGCTCACCCGCGCGGCCAAGACTGCCCAGTGGAAGTTGACTTGCATTGATCCACCCAGCGCCACGGCTTCCTGTAATCAGGGGTGTCCAGCAAACAGCCGCGCCGTCCCCGGCGCGCAACCGTTCAATTCGATCTCACCACTCCCGACTGCGGTTGGCTGTAATGCTCATCGTCGGACTGGGCGCTATCGTGCCAGCCACCACCGTCGACCTTATATCCGGCCTCGTCCGCTGAACACGTCACCCATGTCCGTGACGTGAGGACCCGCGGGCACAGAAATTTGCCTAAAGCATCAGCGTGCTCTGTCAGATCCTTATGACTTGTCGAATCAGCAGATCAGGTGCCCTTGCGGAACGGCCGGAAATGCTCACACTGGAAGCATCACGAAAGGGGTGGGCATGCCGAAGGTGGATATGGTCGTGGATACCCGTGTACCGCCGGAAAGAGTACGGGGAGCGTTGCTGGACTTCAGCCCTCGACGCCCTGAGATCTGGCCAGGGATTTACGCGCCGATATACGAGGTCTACCACGTCGGAGAGAACTACGCGGATATCAGGGAGGGCAGCGAAGCCCCCGGCGGGGCGATCACGGATTCAGGTCACGTGGAACCGCCATCCCACGAGCATTGCCGGGCGCCTCGCCACCTTCCTGATCGTAGTAACCCGGGCCGCGCCCTTGGCAGCCTCTCTGCGCAAAGGCTCAAGCGGCTCGATGACCGGTCTGCCGCCTAGTCTGCCGGGGTGCCCCCGGGCTCAGCCTCAGGCCCAGAACTCATCAGCCTTGGCAGCGTCGTCGAAGCATTCCCTGCCCTCCACGACTTTGCCGTCGCGGATCACGAACGCTATGACGGTCGGGGCATCCAGGGTTTTTCCATTGTTTTTGGCACGACTCTGCTGAACTCCTACCGTATGGTTGTCGCCGCCGACCATGTCCTGGACTGTCGCCTTGAAGGATCCTTGAGAACGACGTCCAAGCTCACCGAAATAGGACAGAACGGCATGCCTTGACGGCCTAAACAAACTGCTCAGCCCTGGACCTAAAGAGAACAGACTCACAGGGACTCACAGGACGGGTGTTCACCGGCTTATTGTGCCTTTGAAAACCCCCTTCGGCACCTGCCAAAGACAAAACACGTCGAGACAACTTTCCAAGACAACAGGGCAGCCGCCCCAACGCCAAAGGTCACGTCCCGCTGAGTGGTGGAGTTTCTCGACACCGTGCGGGTCAGCTGGTTTTGATTATGCCGCAGCGAGTTCGGGAATGGGAACCACCTCCTCGACGTGCGCGGCCGGCGGCGTGCCGGGTGCGTTGAGTTCTTGCATGGATGCTTCGGAGAGGTAACGGCGGTCCCCGGCTTCCCACTCGTCGTGCTGCTCGACGAGGACCGCTCCGGCCAGCCGGAGAAGGGCTGCCGGGTTGGGGAAGACCCCGACAACGTCGGTGCGTCGTTTGATCTCCTTGTTCACCTGCTCCATCGGGTTCGTGGACCAGACCTGACGCCAATGCTTCGGTGGGAACCCGCAGAAAGCGAGAACGTCTTCACGGGCATCGTCGAGCATCGCGGCGACCTTCGGGTGGGACTTCCCAGCATGCGGGCGACCTCGTCGAACTGGGTGTGCACATGCCCGGCATCGGGCTGGGCGAACACGGTGCGGATGATCGAGGCCACCATCTCCTGGGCGCCCTTGGGCACGGTCGAGAGCACATTGCGCATGAAGTGCAGGCAGCGCTGCCACGATGCGCCCTGGAAGACAGTGTTGATAGCCTACTTCAGCCCGGTGTGGGCGTCTGAGATGACGAGCTTGACCCCGCCCAGGCCCCGGGTCTTGAGCGAGCGAAGAAAGTCCGTCCAGGACGCCTCGTTCTCGCTGTCGCCAACGTCGAACGCGAGCACCTCCCGGCGTCCGTCCGCGGCCACACCGAACGCGACGACGATCGCCTGGGACACGACCCGGTGATTCACGCGCGCCTTGCAGTACGTCGCGTCGAGAAATACGTACGGGTAGCCCAACGCGGATAAATCCCGGTCACGGAACGCGCCGACCTCCGCGTCGAGGTCGGCGCAGATCCGCGACACCTCGGACTTGGAGATCCCCGAATCAGCCCCGAGAGCCTTGACCAGATCGTCGACATTCCGGGTCGAGACACCGTGCAGGTAGGCCTCCATCACGACAGCGAACAGGGCCTGGTCCAGGCGGCGGCGCCGTTCGAGCAAGGAGGGGAAGAATGAGCCCTGCCGCAGCTTCGGGATCTTCAATTCCAGGTCCCGCCGTCGTGGCCAGGGTCCCGTTGCGGCGCGTCGCGCGCTCATCGGTGCGTTCGAACCGGCCGGCGCCGATAAACGCGGTCGCTTCCGCGTCGATGAGCTCCTGGTAGAGCTTCTCCGTGGCCGAGCGAACCCGGTCGGTGACATCCGTTAGTTTCAGTTGGCCAAGCAGGTCCACCAGGGCAGACTGGTCAAGAGCCATCGTGTGGTTGTGTCCTCTCGTGAGATTCCTAGACAGTTCTCACTGACCATCGCACGATGGCTCTTCACGTCAACGAAGCGACGCTCAGAACCCGAGATTTACACCACTCCACGGGACGTGACCTGGAGTTCGGGGGCCAGCGTCCTGGAACTCACGCATCAGGCCCCGGGCCCGATCGGCAGCGGTGCCCCGAAAGCCTACTGCACGTGCCTACGGAATCAGCAGGGAAAGCGTCTACCAGTACCTCCGCCACGCCAAGCTGGAGTGAACCCCTCCCGTGCCAACGCCATCGTTGTGCCGCAGCCTCCGCTGATTGTGTCAATCTCATTGGAGCCCACCAGGACGGGGCGGATTCTAACCATCCACACGTAACCTCCCAGTGTTGCGACGATGGTTAGAATCCGCCCGGCCTGAATGGTGCCCATGCAGTTGTGTTGGCAGGGTGATGGGTTTTGGATTGTTGGTTGGTTCACGCAGATGGAGCGTGACAGATAATCGAACGCCCCAGGGTTGCAAACGCAGCCGCTGCTGCTACTAGATTGCGACGGGGAGGGACTTACGCGCTGGACGAAGCGGTTTGCTGTGAAGGTGCGGATGGAGCCATGGGCAAAGCATTCATTTCGGCGACGCTGCTGCGGGGGTTTTCGAGTCGGCCGTCGGCTCGCGGACGTCAGGCTGGATTTACTTGACGACCGGCGGAGATTCGGCGACGGATGCGTCCGGCGTTTCAGGTGTCGCTGAGTCCGATTCCTTGATCGTCGAGGCAGGGGGAGCGTTTCCCTGCCGGGGCGCCCATGGAGCGGCGGCATACGCAGCGCGGCCCGTTGGCGGCCGGCATTGATGACCAGATGAACCGCTGCATTTTATTGTAGTTTCCGAAGTCCAGCACGGCTCCGTCAAGCCTTGGCGCCAGTTCATGACTAACGGCCAGGATGATTTCGTCGATGCTGTCTTGGTTGAGCCCGGGCTCCGGTTCGGTCCCCGTGGAAGCCGGGGAGGTGAGCCGGCAGCGAAGGGATTTTTTGGGTTCGGTCCGTGAGAAATACAGCCCCTGCTTGCGGCAGCCGCCCTTCCCTTGTTGGCAAAACAGGACCCCGCCGAATACGCCGATCATCGCCAGGGCATTCGCGGTTACTGTGAAGCTCCCGTGCCCGGGGATTCGGGCCACCATGTCATGGGTCGTCACCATCTGATGCTGCTCAGCCATGGTGGTGGAGGTGAGCCGGGTCATTGGGGCCGGCCTCGTCGTGGCCGGATGGTGCGGTAACGGGGCGGATGAAGACGCCGTCCAGGTTCGGCAGAGCGTGTCCGAGGCGGTGCTCGGCGTCGCTGACGATCTGTTCGCCGGCGGAGATCGGCATATCGGAGATCTGGATGCTGGCGTTGCCCTGGAGTCGGTGCCCTATCCAGCGCAGCTGCAGGGCCGGGACCGCCTCCACGCCGGGGGTCCCGGAGAGGGCGGACCGGGCCCGGTCCAGGAGATCCGGATCGATGCCGTCCATCAGGCGCCGGCCGATGCTCCGCATCGTGCCCCACAGCAGGATGATGATGGCGGCTGCGATCAGCAGGCCCACGATCGGGTCCGCCAGCGGGAACCCGGCCCAGACTCCAATCACACCCAGCACCACGGCAAGAGAGGTGAATCCGTCCATCCGGGCGTGCACACCGTCGGCCACGAGTGCGGCCGAGCCGATCTTCCGGCCGATCCGGATCCGGTAGATCGCCACGGCTTCGTTGCCGGCGAAACCGATCAAGCCGGCAACGGCGACCCAGCCCAGGTTGTGAATGGGTTGGGGGTGAATCAGCCGGTCGGCGGCCTGCCACCCGGCCACGAGGGCCGAGAGCGCCACGACGCCGATGATGAAGAGTCCGGCCAGGTCCTCGGCCCGGCCGAAGCCGTAGGTGTAACGCCGGGTCGCGGGGCGGCGTGCCAGCAGGAACGCGACCCACAGCGGTACCGCGGTCAGGGCGTCGGAGAAGTTATGGATGGTGTCAGCGAGGAGTGCCACCGAGCCGCTCATCAGCACCACGATGAACTGCAGGATGGTGGTGCCAAGCAGCATGAAGAGGCTGATCTTCACCGCCCGGACGCCCTGTTCACTCGCCTCAAGAGCGTCGTCGACAGAGTCCGCCGCGTCGTGGGTGTGCGGGACAAACAACCCGTATAAAAAGCCCTTGATCCCGGTCGGATGTTCATGGGGGTGGCCGTGCCCGTGATCGTGCCCATGGTGGTGGTCGTGGCCGTGCTCGTGCCCGTGGTCGTCGTGGTCGTGGGGGTCTGTTTCGGGTGCGTGGTGTGAGTGGGTGCCGCGGTCGTGGGGGGCGCTCATGATTGGTCTGCGCTTTCGGAGTGGTGATGCCGGGGTGTTCCCCCGAGGGAATGCTCAGCCTGGAAGATGGCGTCCGCGACGAGCTGGCGGGCGTGCTCGTTCTCCAGCCGGTAGAACACGCGTGTGCCATCCTGCCTGGTGGTTACCAGGCGTGCGAGGCGCATCTTCGCCAGATGCTGGGATACCGAGGCCGGAGATTTATGGACCATGTCCGCGAGCCGGCCGACGGGAAGTTCGCCGTCGCGCAGCGCAAGAATGATCCGCACCCGGGTGGCGTCAGCCAGCATGGCAAACACTTCCACGGCCAGTTCCACGTACTGGCTGTCCGGTTCCCGCCCGCATATCGCTTTATCTGCATCCATACGTATATTGTTTCATACGAAGGGAATGAGATATGTCCGGGTGACGCCGGTCCGGCTCCTATGCCTGTGGGCTGATCCAGCGTCTCCGGGTCAAGAGCCCCTTGGGGCGGATCGTTCTGTGGCCTGTTTGGCGTCTGCAGGGAGGGAGGCCTATATTGACTGTGCAAGGTGTCGTTCGTTAGCTGAGGCTCCTTCGCGGATACATGCCAGCGACCCCCAACGTCGAGAGACGCCCCGGGTCAGGACAGGTTCCCCCGGTTTAAGGGGTTGCCCCGATTGGCTCCCGGAACGCCGGGTTCACGCCGTGGAGTGCCAAAGGTCTTACGAGGAGGGGCGCCGCCGGCTCGTCAGATCCGGCCTCCTCCGTGGCGCCGCAGGATCCTGATGGAGGTGGTTAATCGTGAATGATGGTCATAGTCCGTCTACCGGTACCGCCTTCGCGCGGTCCTGAACACCCCTTTCCCCGCCGGCCGCGGCTTTGCGCAGGCCGGCTTCCTGACCGCTTAGCTTATTCCGGGCCCTCTTTGTGCTGCGTGGATTTCTGTGATGTCCGCGTTCGGCATTGAGAAGGTCTCATATTCGGGAGGACATTTCCGATGCCCACCAACCACACCGGCCCCGAAGCGGGCACGAACTCCGGGCCCGCACCCCAGACTGGCTCCTCAGCCTCAACATCACCGGTAACTTCTGCCGGGCCTGCCCCGGCAGCTGTTCTGGACAGCGCCCATATCGGCGACATTAAGGGTGCCTTCGGCACGATCCGGCTCGGTGAGGAATCACCGGGAAGCGGTTGGAAGACCCGGTTGAAGACCCTCCTGGCCATCATCGGGCCCGGTCTGATCGTGATGGTCGGGGACAACGACGCCGGCGCGTTCGGGACATATACCGAGGCCGGTCAAAACTACGGTACGTCATTGCTGTGGACGCTGCTTTTGTTGGTTCCGGTGCTGTACGTGAACCAGGAAATGGTCCTGCGCCTGGGCGTGGTCACCGGCGTCGGACACGCCCGTCTGATCCTGGAACGGTTCGGCAAGTTCTGGGGCGCGTTCAGCGTGATCGACCTGTTCATCCTCAACGCCCTGACCATCGTCACCGAATTCATCGGCATCAGCCTGGGCCTGGACTACCTGGGCATCCCCAAGGCCGCAGGCGTGCTCGTGGCCGCCGCGGTGATTATCGGCGCGGCGTCCACCGGATCGTTCAAACGCTTCGAGCGGGTCTGCTTGACCCTGGTCGCCGGTTCCTTGCTGCTGGTGCCCATCATCGTCATGGTCCACCCGGATCTGGGACAGGTGACCCATGACTTCTTCATCCCCGGGCTCCCCGCCGGGTCGGACCTGTCGACGGTCACTCTGCTGATCATCGGCATCGTCGGTACCACCATCGCCCCGTGGCAGCTGTTCTTCCAGCAGTCCTACCTCATCGATAAGCGCGTCACCCCCCGGTATATGAAGTACGAGAAAGTCGATCTGTGGATCGGGATCGTGATCGTCGTCATCGGCGCGGGAGCCATCATGGGCTTCACCGCGGCAACGTTCACCGGTAACCCTGAATTCGGGAACTTCACCGACGCCGGCGGGGTCGCCGACGGCCTGGAAAAGTACGTCGGGAAGGCCGCCGGAGTGCTGTTCGCCGTTGCGTTGATCGACGCCTCCATCATCGGCGCCGCCGCCGTCGGGCTCTCCACCTCCTACGCCCTGGGGGACGTGCTCGGGCTGAAGCATTCCCTGCACCGTAAAATCTCCGACGCAAAAGGCTTCTACGCCGTGTTCGCCGGGATCCTGGTCATCTCGGCGGTCATCGTCCTGATCCCGGGGGCCCCGCTGGGGCTTCTGACCGTCGGCGTCCAGGTCCTCGCCGGGGTGCTGCTGCCCTCGGCCACGGTGTTCCTGCTGCTGCTGTGCAACGACAAGCAGGTCCTGGGCCCCTGGGTGAACGGCAAAGCCACCAACGTCTTCACCGCGCTCATCATCTCCGTCCTGGTGATCCTCTCCATCGTCCTGACCGCCGGGGTCCTCTTCCCCGATATGGGGGCCGGTGTGATCGTGGGGATCCTGGCCACCGGGGCCGGAGCCTGCGTGTTGGGCGGCGCCGGATACCTGCTCTACGCCAGAGTCCGTCCCGGCCGCAGCGCAGCACCGATCGACCGGAGCAGGCAACAGGACTGGCGCATGCCTCCCCTGGCACTGCTGAATCCCCCCAAACTCTCCACCACCCGCCGCGCCGGGCTGACCGTGCTGCGGACCTACCTGCTGATCGCCATGATCCTGGTGATCGTCCGGGTGGTCCAACTCGCCCTTGGCGGCTGAAACCCCTGACAGCTGAGCCCAGCACAGCGTAGATTCCACGTAGGACAGTCATCCGCTTATGCACCCGTATCCTCGAAAGGTATCCGCAAAAAATGAGTAACCCCGCCACTGCACCCACCGGAGGACCGGCCATCCGGCTCTCGGCCCTGCTGCGCCGCCCCGTCCTGGATACCAAAGGCAACCGGATCGGAACCCTCGCCGACGCTATCGTCCGCCTTCAAGAGGGCAACTATCCGCGGCTGACCGGCCTGGTCATCGCCATCGGAGCAACCCGGGTCTTCGCCCCGCTGGAACAGCTGTCCAGCCTCGCACCCGACACCATCGCGCTGCACACCGCCACCCTGGACCTGCGCCCCTTCACCCGGCGGGAGGGCGAGGTGCTGCTCAATGAAGACGTCCTGGGCCACCGCCTCATCGACACCGACCACACCCTCATGGTCAAGGCCTACGACATTGAACTGAACCCCACAGACACCGGATGGACTGCCACCGGCCTGGACGTGCACAAACCCCGCTGGTTCAGCCTCAACCGAGGCCACGACACCCACCCGTTCCTGGACTGGAACCGGTTCCTGCCCCTGATCGGCCACGAGGCATCCAGCAAGACCCGCGCCCTCTCGGCCCGGTTCGCCCAACTCAAACCGGCCCAGATCGCTGACCTGATCGAGGACTCCTCGGACAAAGAACAGGACGAGATCCTAGCCCGCGTCCACACCGACCCCGAACTCGAAGCGGACGTCTTTGAAGAACTCGACGAAGACCGTCAATCCAAAATCCTCAAAGACCGCACCGACGCCGACGTCGCGGACGTCCTCTCCCATATGCGGGCCGATGACGCCGCCGACGCCCTCATGGACCTCCCCCAGGAACGCCGCACCGGGATCCTGACACTGCTCCCCGCCGCACAACACACCAAAGTCATGACCCTGCTCGGCTACCACGACGCCACCGCCGGGGGCCTCATGGGCACCGACTACATCGCCCTGCCCGCGACCGCCACCATCGCCGACGCACTCGAAAGCATCCGCACCGCCACCACCAAACAACCCGAAGCCCTCACCACCATCTACACCCTCAACCCGGACCGAACCCTCGCCGGGGTCATCGGCCTCGTGCAGGCGCTGCAGGCAGACCCCGCAGCCCTGCTCGCGGAAACAGCCGATCCCGAACCGGTCAGCGCAACCGCAGGGGATGACATCATCGACGTCACCACCACCATGGCCGACTACAACCTCCTCACCCTCCCCGTCCTGGACGACCACGGACACATCCTCGGAGTCGTCACCGTCGATGACGCCCTCGAAGCGGCCATCCCCCCGGACTGGGCCCACCGGGAACCCAACCGAAACACCACCAGCCACCACGCACCGGAAGACTGAAACGAGCACAAAACAATGAGGCGCCATGACTGACTTTCCCGCGGAACGGGCCCCCGCACAGGCAACCCGGCCTGACCGGGACCACCGCCCCGGGCTGCGCACCCTCCTGGTCCCCCGATTCCTCTCCAAAGGCCTCACCCAGGCCCAGGCCGCCCATGTCTCGGGGGTACCGCTCCCTTTAGTTACCCTCATCGCCGAGGAAGCTACAGCGCCCGCTTCCCCCCGAAGCCATACCCGACCTCATGGAAGCCCGCACCAGTCCGGACACGTGCCCACCCGGGGACGACGCAGCGCCACCTCAGTGCGCTTGGTGTTCGTTGCCGCGATCGCGGCCGGCTGCGCCGGCAGCATCCTCTGGCACGAACCCATCCTCCCGATCATCCTCATCGTCACCGGATCACTGGCCGGCTACCACCTCCGAACCCCCCTCACAGCCGCCCGGCAGCACGCGCCCCGGACCGGAACCCGCCCATAACCATCGCATTCCCCACAAACCCGCCCCATCCGCCGGCCGCCAGGGACCGCCGGACCCGTCGAGCAGTGTGGCGGGAACCGTGCACTTCACATTCTCTATTTACGGATTACAAAAACCTGAACCGATAATGCGGCGCCTGTCACCACGTCAACAATCACCCGGGGCAGCTGCAGATGATCAGGTGAGCAAACGCTGATGCCACCGGTACCCAAGGCCCTCACAAAGGTATGGAACAGGGTTTAGAGTATGCACATATTTTCCTCAGAAACGGCTCACGGCACTGTTTTCCAGCCACTGCCCATGCTCGGGTGGCCAATTGGTGCTTCGGCCCGGAAAGGTGCCCGCAATGAAACTCACGCCTGAAGAGGCCAGATTTGATGAAGCGCAGGAAGACCTTTTCCAAGACCTGAACCTCAGCGTTGAGTCCAGGTTCCTCTACCCCGACGATCCCGGCCGGCGGATCCATGTCCTGGAAACAGGCGAGGGCGACCCTGTCGTGATGATCCATGGAGGCAACAGCGTCGCGGCGGGCTGGGCGCCACTGCTCATCGAGCTTGACGGTCGCTTTCATGTGTACGCGGCGGACCGTCCAGGATGCGGTCTCACCCACCCGCAGGACTACCGCAAGCTCAACCTTCGCGAACACGCCATCCAATTCCTGGACGACGTTCTCGACGGCCTCGAACTTGATCACGCGACCCTGGTCGGCAACTCCATGGGCGGGTACTGGTCACTGCTCTACGCGATCAACAGGCCCGAAAGGGTTGAGCGCGTCATCCTCATCGGCGAACCTGCCGGAAGCACCAAAAGACTTGGACTCAAAATCCGGGCCATCGGAACCCCAGTAATCAACCGGCTGCTGCTGGCTACCCTCGGCCGTGCCCGGCCCAATCCGGACTTCCTCCACGGACTCGTCGTCGATACGGGCAAGCTCACACCCAAACTGATGAACTGCTTCTACGCCGGAGCCCTGATCCCCGGCGCCGGACACGCGTGGCGGACCATGCTTGAACTCATCGCCGCCCCGGGAAAAAGGGCCGACCTCACCTACGCCCTCATCCCCTTGCTCCCAACCATCAAGTGCCCCGTCCTTTTCTGCTGGGGCGATCACGACATGACCCCACCTACTGCCGGCATCGAGCTCACCCGACACCTAAACCAAGCACGTTTTGAAGGAATCCAGGACGCCGGTCTGATCACCTGGATTGACAAACCCAAGGAAGTCGCACGCCTCTTCAAAGACTTCATGAGCTCCCCCTGACCAGCCTTTCCACACTGGTTCCATGCCCTTCTTCACGGCCAGCCAGCACCCCGTACACCGTCGCAGCCGATAAACCCGGACGCCAGGCATACGTATTTCGAGGAGTGATTATGCACATCTCCGGCTGATAGTGACCAACAATGGCCGGTCCCGCGCTTTCTATGAGGACATTTTTAGTTGGCGGGTGGCTCCAGGCACCCAGGGTTGAAGCACGAAGCCGGCCCCCGGGAACGATGCGCCAACTCCAGCCAAGAGCGCCAGCCCGCATAAAGAATCCCACCAGACGCCGCAGGCCAAGCAGCACGAGCAGCGGGACTATGGCCACTAGCTCAACACCATGCAGCTGAGGGAAGATGCTCGAAACATCCCTCCCCCACACTTCTTGACGGTCGCCAGCACCCGGGTTTCCGGCCCGGATGGTCCGCGCGGACAGGAAAACGGCGGCCCGCCGTAACAGTTCCTCCGGTAAGACCGTAATATCTTCGATCACGGGCAGTTCCTTCTGCCGGGTACTAAGCCCTCGATCGCGCAGACGGGCGAATGGAACCGTTGTGCTCGCCGACATCGCGTGCTCATACTTCCTCCCAGCTGGGGAGCCATTTGGCATTATCTCGTGTCGAAAAGGAAGAGCCCGGCATGACTAGCCTCACCCGATTGGACAGGCCAGCTGATTTTCTCTGCCGTGGGTGCGCCGTGCGCGCCCCGGGCGGCGTACCGCCCGCGGTGAGTCCGGGTCCCAGAGGGCGCGACGACGCTACACGGGGATCGACAGGGCCTCGCCGACGTCCTCCCGCGAGCGGCCGCCCTCCCCACATCCCGGATCCGGACCTTCTGCGCCTGCCCGAGGCACATCTTAAGAAAGGCGAGCTGCTACTGCCATGCACGCACCGAGACGCATCCTTCTTGCATTCCTCCTCCTGGCATGGCCAACGGGAGCGGCCGGCCCCGCCATGGCCGCCCCCGCGCCCACAGTGAACGTCGTCACCGACTACGGGGCCGTTCCCGATGGCGCAACCGATGACACCGCCGCCTTCCAAGCCGCCGTCAGCTACCTCAACTCGTCCGGCGGCGGAACCCTCGTCATACCCGCAGGAACGTACCAGGTCGCCCCCAGCCTGCCCACCATCGGCAGCAACCTCACCCTTTCGGCAGATAACGCTGTTCTACGCGCCGACGCGCCGGGCTTCCAGCTCCTGGACCTGCACGGGACGGACATCGCAGTCGACGGCCTCGGCCTGGACGGCGCCAATACCCTGGTACGGGGGATCAGCATCGAAGCCGGATCGTCCAACATCACACTGTCCCACGACACCGTAGAGAACTACACCCAGCCCCCAGGACCAGACCAACCCGCTGTACTACGCGATGCCCATCGGGATAAAAGTCTACGGAGACGTCAACGCAGTCCGGATCACCTCGAGCACCGTCCAGAACATCGCCGCGACCCATCCGGAATGCAGCACAGGATGCACCCCGGTCGCCCGAGGCATCCTCATCTCGCCAGCTTCCGGCCAGACGATCGCCACCGACGTGAGCGTCGAAGACTCCTCCATCGCCCACGTCGCGCCCAAGGACGACGGCGACTGCCTGGTCATCCAGGACTCCACGAGCCCAGCGCACCTCACGGTGAAGCACAACACCTTCAACTACTGCTCCAAGCGCGCCATCAAGATCCAGGTCCCAGGCGCCACGATCGAAGTCAACACCATCACCAACCCGTTCGGCCCGGCCACACCCAACCCGGCCTACGCCTCGGCCCTGCCCGAGGACATGTACGCGGCCGTCTCGGACTACGCACCCAACGTCATGATCGGAAACAACCTCATCAGAGGGTCCGGCACCTTCTTCAACCCCGTCGAACTCGGCGCCTCCTGCACCCTCGGCATCGCCAACGCGACGGTCCAAGACAATGTCATAGACATGGGCTATCTCGAACCCGGAACATCGCTCATCCGCGTCATGGTCCCCGGCGCCGACCTCAAAATCCAGGGCAACTCCGGCTCCACTGCCCAGAACGGCATCACCGCAGCAACCAACGAACTGACCAATTCAACGATCCAGGACAACACCTTCACCAACGTCACCACCCAGTTCAACAACTACACGAACTGCTAACACCACTCCGCCGAATCGAAAGCCCAACGACACACGGCCGCGTTTTCAACGTAACCCCGGTCACACGCCGACTGGCATCGACTCCGCGAACCACCGCCGCTCGCGGCGGCAAGGGCCGCTGACCGAACCATCACCGTCCTCCTGAGCCCCCTGAATGCCAAACCGGATCTTGTCCGTGCCGGCAAGAACGCAGGCGGGTAGAGCCAGGTTCTTCTATCCTCGACGTCCCTCGGTCCATGGCTTGTTCTGCGAGGGTTAAATAGACTTGTGGCTGGGTCGAGTTCTTATGTTCCGGCCGCGCGTGCAAGACTCCGCGGTCCTCCAAATATTTTCGCCGTGCTTGGTTTGTTCCGGGAGTATCAGATGTCCTGGTTTCGTCGCATCGCACCCCTTTTCACCCTCGCTCGGGACTGCCCCGGCTTTTGTTGACTCGGTGACCTGCCCCAGGGATTGGTTACCCGGCGAAGAATGAGCCTCAGGCTGTTTGGGATGGGTTCTGGCAGTGTAGCTCGTGCTCGATCGGAGTCCGATAGTCCAGTCCGGAATGGCGGCGCTGCCGGTTGTAGAAAATCTCGATGTAGTCGAAGATCGCGTTGGCCAGGTCCGTCCGGGTCCTCCAGCGTTTCCTGTTCAACAGCTCGATCTGCATGCTGGACCAGAAGGACTCCATCATGGCGTTGTCATACCCGTCCCCGATTGTCCCGAACGAGGGCATCAGGCCGGCTGAGCGGATCTTGTTGGTAAAGGCCCAGGACGTGAACTGGACGCCGTGGTCGGCATGGACGATGCCGCCCGGGACGGGTCGGCGGTTTCTGATGGCCATGTCCAGGGCGTTGACGACCAGAGCAGAGTCCTGGCTGCTGTCAATCGACCACCCAACGATTCTGCGGCTGAAGGTGTCCATCACGGCGCAGCACTAGACCTTGCCCTCCCTCGTCGGATGCTCGGTGATGTCCGTGACCCAGAGCTCGTTCGGCGACAGACGGTGGAATTTCCGGTGCACGAGGTCATCGCTGGTGGCGATGCCCCGCAGGCGTTTGACCTTGGCCGGCCCGGGAAGGCCGGCAATTCCGGCCAGGCTCATCAGCTCCGCGACCAGATGCTCGCTGACGCGCACGTCCATGCCCCGTGTCAGTTCGGCATGGATCCGGCGGGACCCGTAGGTGCCGCGGCTGGCGGTGTGGACTTCCCGGATGAGCCCGGTCAGCCACTGCCGGCGCATCCGGGTCGGTGACATCGGCCGGTTCCGGTATTTGTAGTAGCCGGGGCTGCTCACGCCCAGCAACCGGCAACAGAGCTTCGCGGGGAACCCGGCACCGGTAAGTTCTCCGATCACCGGGTGGATCCTTTTGGGGCCGGCCGGTCCTCACCGAGCAGCTTCGCCGCACGCTTGAGGATCTCCACTTCCGTTTCCAGCTGACGGATCCGCTTCCGCGCTTTGGCCAACTCGGTGCTCTCCGGAGTCGTCAGTCCCGGGCGTTCGCCACGGTCGATCCGGTCCTGACGGACCCAGTTGTGAAGGCCGCCCTCGCTGATGCCCAGTTCGGCGGCCACGCGGCTGATGGGTTTGCCGGCCCGGACCAGGGCGACTGCCCGTGCGCGGAACTCCGGTGGATAGGGTCTTGGCATGTCTGAAAGCCTCTCAGCGAGAGCCAAAAACTCAAACCATTTCGGGTAACCAATCCCTGGGGCAGGTCAGAGTCAACAAAACCGGGGGCAGTCCCCTCTCTTCACCGCAACAGCCGGTGTTAACGCAGCGGTCGCGGACTCACCGGCCCCGCACGAGCATTACGCCAACCACCCCATCCGCGTCCGACCCGGTGCCACGGCGGCGCCGACCGGTCTCGCCCCGGCGACCGTGCAGGGAATCTACAACTTCCCCACCGGGAC